>JBFJPA010000171.1:0-8727 GCA_041617355.1 Longimicrobiales bacterium | reverse complement strand
TGCTGGCCTGTTGGCTGCCGGCGCGTCGCGCCGGTCGCTCGGACCCGCTGACCGTCCTGCGCGCCGACTGATTCGCCGCTCGCCCCCGATCCCCGCCGCGGGGGCGAGTCCCGGCGCGGTCGCGCACCGGACCGGTTGCGCCAACCGACGGAACGGCCCACCGTATCCCCGGGCCGGCGCCTTCGCGCGCCCGGCGACCGTACGGTTTCCGCGTCACGCAACTTCCCCGACGGAGAGAGTACCATGCGACACATCCGCCTGATCGTGCCCGCCGTGGCCACCATCGCCGTGGCCTTCCTCGCGCACCCCGCTCACGGCCAGGATGAATCCCGTGTGGTAGCCGGTGGTGGTGTCTTCGTAGAGGGCTGGATGGGGAAGATCGACCCGGCCGAGGCCGGTCGCGGCCAGGTCCTCGAAAACGCCAAGTTCGCGATGGACGGCAACGCCATGCACGCCGTGACCGGACCAGCCGTGACCTACTGGAATCCCGCCAACAAGGCGAGCGGCGCCTACACGGTGAAGGCGACATTCTCCGAGCCGCAGTACATGAACCTGAACAATCATCCGCACCCGTACGGCATTGTCATCGCCGGCAACGACATGGGGACGGACCAGCAGACGTTTCTGTACTGCGCGACCTACGGCAACGGCACGTTCATCGTCCGCGGCTTCGGGCCCGCGCCGTTCCAGGTCAACGGCCGGCGGGGTGAGCCCAACGATGCGATCAACAAGGCGGCCGGCCAGAACCAGCCCGTGACGCAGGAGATCGCCGTCTCCGTCACGGCCGACAAGGTCGAATGCGCCGTCAACGGCAAGGTCGTCGGCAGCTACGACAAGGCCGCCGTCGTCGGCGAAGGCAAGCTGAAGTCGACGGACGGCACGTACGGCCTCCGCTTCGGCCACAACACCGAGGTCCGCGTCACGGGTCTCACGGTGACGAAGTAAGGTCCGGACCGCGGGAGGCGGCGGGTTGCACGAGGACCCGCCGCTTCCGCACTTGCCCGAACGGCGCTGAAGCCGGAGCTTGGAGCCAACGGCGGCCCGACGGAGATCGGTTTGAGCGAGACTTGCAGACATGCGGAACTGGTGACGCGGCGGACGGCGCTCGATCGTCCGCTGGCGGCACCCCTCCGCGTCACCCTCATCGTCGTCGGCTGGATCGCGGTCGGCATCGGCGTGATCGGCATGTTCCTGCCGCTCCTGCCCACCACCTGCTTCCTGCTCGTGGCCGCCGCCTGCTTCGGCCGCGCTTCGCCTCGCGCGTACCACTGGCTGCACCACAACCGGGTCTTCGGCAAGTATCTGCGCGACTACCGTGAAGCGCGTGTCATTCCGATGCGAGTGAAGGTCGCGTCGCTCGCCGTGCTCTGGCTTGCCATCGGTGCGTCCTTCGTCGCCTTCGAAGCACTCCTCGTGCGCATCCTCCTGCTCGCCGTTGCGCTCGCAGTGACGGCGCACGTCGCGACCACTGCATCGCGCCGCGTTCCCGACCTCGCGATCTCGCTGGAGCCGACCGTCAGCGACGATCCGGCCTACTGAGCGCGGATCAGAGCAACGGCGCCATCGTCCCGACCAGATTCTCCGTGAACCGCCGGACCGCACCCCGCGTGCGCCACGCATCCAGCCGCACTTCGTCGGATTGCGCGATGTAGTCCGCGTGAATCGCTCGGAGTCGTGCGTTGAACGACTCGTTGAGCACGATCAGCGTGACTTCGAAGTTCAGCTCGTAGCTCCTGCGGTCGAGGTTGGCCGTCGACACGACACTGCGATCGCGGCCAATCACCACGGTCTTCGCGTGCAGCAAGCCGGGCCGGAACTCGAAGATGCGCACGCCCGCCTCCAGCAATCGTTCGTAAAAGCTGCGGCTCGCCGCAGCCACCAGCGGCGAGTCGTTCTTGCGCGGCACGATCAAGCGCGTCTCGATCCCCGAACGGGCCGACGTCGTCAATGCCGTGACCGTGACTTCGTCCGGTACGAAGTACGGTGTCGTCATCGTGATCTGCCCCTCCGATCCGGGGAACCCGAACAGGCTCAATTCTCGGAGGGCCAGCGGATAGCGGTGCGGCGCCGTTCCCAGCACCTGCACGACCGCGCCGTTCGCGTGCGGTTCCGGCCGGACCTGGCGAAGCCGGTCCGGCGAATCCCGCGACTCCACGACCCAGTCCTCGATGAACAACGTGTGCAGGTCGTACACTGCCGGCCCGTCCACGCGCACCATCACATCCACCCACGGCGCGTATTTCCGCTTCAGCTCGAACGTCTTGTCCGCGATGTTCATGCTGCCGGTCCAGCCGATGCGACCATCGATGACCGCGATCTTGCGGTGATTGCGATGGTCCAGCCGAGCCACCGCCAGGCCCAGGAAGTGCACGGGCATCGCCGGCCGGACCTGCACGCCGGCCCCTTCCATTTCGCGCCGAAGCCGCGAACGCAGGAATCGCTTCGACCCGAACGCGTCCACCAGCACGCGTACGCTCGCGCCTCTCCGTGCAGCGGCCATCAACGCCTGTCCCACGGCCACGCCGATCAGGTCATCCAGGAAGATGTAGAAGAGGACGTCACAGCTGTGCTGCGCTCGATCGATATCCGCGATCAGCACCGTCGCGGCCTCGTCCGAGTTCGAGTACACGTCGAGAACGTTGCCACCGGTAAGGGGTTCGCCGCCGAGTTGCTCGATCAGTCGCGCCGCCGCGGCGCCCGGGATCCGCCCCGCATGCGTCTCCTCCGCGTTCCGTGAGCGCAGCCATTCGTGCGCGGCGCGATGCCGCCGCATCCGCCGCGTGCCGATGCGAACGCCGCCCAGCAGCAGATACGCGAAGCCGCCCCCGAACGGGACGATGATCACGACCAGCAGCCAGGCCAGACGCACCGACGGCGTGCCCCGCGAACGCAGCACGATCATCACCGCCAGACCGGCCCGCAGCAGTAGATCGGCCAGGAACGTGAACAGTGCGAGTGTGCTGCGATCCATCGGGGCAGTTTCGGCGTTGGCGTGGGCGGATCTCGGTCCCCGAAGAGAAGATACCCGGTGGGTGAGGGGCAAGCCTGACGTGCCGATGCGCCGACTCGCCAGCCGATGCTACATTGCTCTCGTCATGCGATCACGACGGCCCTTCTCCGCCTGGACTGTCGCCCTCGCCGCGGCGGCGTGCCTCTGCACCGAGGCCGAGGCCCAGACCGTTCGCTCGCTTCAGGAAGGCACCCGCGTCCGCGTCGAGCTCGAGCACGCCGCCCGCCGCGTCGTCGCCCTCGTTCACGATGTACGGCCCGATACGCTCGTCCTCGCTCGACCCGGCATGGATGTCCTCAGCCGCATGCCATTCGCCATTACCGAGATCAAGCGCCTCGAGATCTCCGGCGGTCGGCGCCGGCTCACCGTGCTCGGCACCACCATCGGCCTGCTCACCGGGTCCGCGCTCGTCGGCGCATACAACAGCATCGTGCAATCGCAGTGCACCCTCGACTGCCCCGACCGGTTCCCGCTCTGGATCGGCGCTGCCGTCGGGGCCACGACGTTTGGCGTCGGCTTCCACTTCCTGCGGGCCGAACGCTGGCACGAGATCACACTGCCCAGACGCGAAGGCGTCGAACGCTGAGCCCACGCAGCCCCAGCCCAAGCCCCAGCCCCAGCCCTACGACGCACAAACCCCCGGCACCGGACGAATCCGATGTCGGGGGCTCGTGACACTGGCGAGTGACGGGTTCCGCCTCGGTTCGATTCCGCACCTTGCGGCGCGTCCGGACTCCCGCCCTCTCCTCCGGACCACGCGGCCCGCGGTCCAGTCGCCCCTTGGCCTCAGGGCTCTTTCGACTGCGGCCAGTGACCTCGCAGCCGGCTCGCCTGCGGTCGAACTCCCGGCGAGCAGTCCTCGAAACGCGTCCATTTCGAGGGCAACGTCTGCAGTCCCATGTGCCGCGTGACCGCCGACGTCTACCCCAACGATACACCGCCGACCCAAACCTCGTCAAGACATCCAGAAATTACACTAAAGTTATATAACACAATCAGTTACAATTATCGGTCCCGCTTCCGATAATTCGTTGCCACGCGGACCGCTCGCATCCTCAACGCCGACGGTCGATTGCTCGTCTGTAACAATTTCAATCCACGAAGAATTGCGGATTTTCCACGACGTTCCCACAGCGCGATGCACGCTTTTCCACGAGCGCGCGTGGACAAATGGACGCTGGCGAGGTGGCCGCGATCCTGTCGCCGGCCGGGTAGACGAGCCAGAATGGGGCCCATCGTCTCGCGAGAGAGGAGCGGCGTGACCCGAACCGCGTTCGACATCGACGCGCACTATCCGTTGCGGCCGGAGTACATCGCCGCGTATGAGCGCGATGGTTTCGTCAAGCTGAAGGATGTGCTCGGTGCCGACGCGCTCGAGTATTACGGTAACGAGATCACCGACCAGGTCCTCGCACTGAATACGCTCGACCTGCCGATGGCGGAGCGCGACACGTACCAGCGAGCGTTCCTCCAGGTAACGAACCTGTGGACGAAGAGCGACGTGGTGCGCGAGTTGGTGCTGGGTCGCCGGCTCGGCCGCATCGCCGCCGAGCTGATACGTTGCGCGGGTGCGCGCCTCTACCATGACCAGGCGTTGTACAAGGAGCCCGGCGGCGGGATCACGCCGTGGCACGCGGATCAGTATTATTGGCCGCTCGCGACGGATCGTTGTGTGACGGCGTGGATTCCGCTGCAGCCGACGCCGGTCGAGATGGGCGCGCTCGCCTTTGCCGTCGGCAGCCACCGCCTCGATACGGCGCGTGACATCCCGATCAGCGACGAGTCGGAGGCACGGATCCAGGCGATCGTAGAGGCGGCCGGGTTCGACTACGCGTGCGACGACTACGACCTGGGTGACGTGAGCTTCCACGCCGGGTGGACGTTTCACCGCGCCGGCCCGAATCGGACCGCCGACCCGCGGCGCGTCATGACGATCATCTACATGGATCGCGACATGCGGCTGGCGCGGCCCCGCAACGACAACCAGGTGCTGGACCGTCAGGTCTTCTGTCCGGGCATCGCGATCGGCGCCACGATCGACAGCGAATTGAATCCGATCGTGTGGGAAACATAGGCCCGCTACGCACCGCGGCGGGCGATCATTGCCCGAACCCGGGCCGTGGCCTAATCTGAGTTCCAATCCTCCTCATACCGAATAGAAAGAAGGCCCCAATGAAGCGACGCGACTTCTTCGGGTCGACCCTTACCGCGGCTGCGGCACTGGCCCTCCCTCGGCGTGACCTCTTTGGCGCCATCTACCGACCCGCGTCCAATCGGCCGCAGGACATCGAGGCCGTCACGGGTGATGGCCGATCGGTGACGCTGGCCGGGAAGGCGATCGCGGACCTGAAAGCGCGGCTGCGCGGGCAGATCCTGCTGGCGGGCGATACCGGGTACGAAGACGCGCGCCAGATCCTGAATCCGTCCTTCGACAAGTACCCGGCGCTCATCGCGCAGGTGACGGGCGTTGCGGACGTTCGTGCGGCCGTCGATTTCGCGCGCGACAACGGTGGCCTGCTGCTCGCGGTGAAGTGCGGCGGCCACAGCGCGTCGGGTCAGTCCACGTGCGACAAAGGCATGATGATCGACCTGTCGCCGTTCCGCGATGTACGTGTGGACCCGATCGCGCGTCGCGCCCGGGTCACGGGCGGTAGCCTGCTCGGGTCGCTCGACCACGAGACCATGGCCTACGACCTGGTCACTCCGATGGGTACGGTCTCCCATACCGGAATCGGCGGGCTCGTCACGGGCGGTGGGTTCGGCCGTCTGGCTCGCCGTTACGGCCTCTCCGTGGACAACCTCGTCGGTGTCGATGTCGTTACTGCGGACGGTCAGTTCCGCCGCGCGTCCGCGGAAGAGAATCCGGACCTCTTCTGGGGTGTGCGTGGGGGCGGCGGCAACTTCGGTATCGTGACCAGCTTCCAGTTCCAGCTCCACCCGATGCAGCGTCAGGTGCTCGGTGGCCAGATCCTGTTCCCGCTCGCGCGGGCGAAGGACGTCCTCAGTCTGTACGGCGAGTACGCGCCCCGCACGCCGGACGAGCTGCAACTGGACTGCCACATTGTTCAGCCGCCGGGCGGCGCACCGGGCGTCGCCGGTTTCGGCATCTGCTGGTCAGGCAGTCCGAGCGGGGCCGAGGCCGCACTCGCGCCCATCCGACAGCTCGGCCGGCCGATTCAGGACACCGTGGCTCCCATGGACTACGTCGCGTTGCAGAAGTCAGGCGACGTGAGTGATCCGCGTGCGCAAGGCACGTACGTCAAGAGCGGCTTCATCCCGAGCCTGCCGCCCCAGCTCGTCAACGCGATCGTCGATCGCTTCGAAGGGAACCCGGCCCGCTCGACCATTATGGCGTTCCAGCAGGGTGGTGGCGCCATCGGACGCGTGGCGCCCCACGCCACGGCATTCGCGCAACGCGATGCGCAGGCGAACATGCTGTGCTTCGTGAACTGGCCTTCGACCGCCGATCCCACCGAGCACATCGCGTGGATCAAGCAGTACTGGACCGGCCTCGAACCGTTCACACACGGCTTCTACGTCAATGACGTCGAAGCCGAAATGACCGCGGCGACGATCCGGGAGAACTACCGGGCGAACCACGATCGCCTGGTCCAGGTCAAGAATCGCTACGACCCGAAGAACCTGTTCCGCCTGAACGCGAACGTCAGGCCGACGGTGTAGCAACCGAATCCACCTGCGAGTCCTGCGGGCCGCCGGTTCCTGCGTGAACGGCGGCCCGTGCTCGATCCACGATCAACCGTGCGTCGCGTGAACCGCAACGAGCAACGTCCCCGTTCGCCCTGGCTACGGCCGTATTGCGCCGTGCCGCTGGCCCTCACCTTCGCCGGCTGCGCGATCCAGCCCGCAGCGAATCCGGCCATGGAAGCGCGCGCACTCTTCGACGAGTACTGGCAGCTCCAGCTGCGCGAGGATCCGATCGCCGCGACCTTCGCCGGCGACAGCCGCTACGACGATCGCCTGCCGTCCATGACAGTTGCGGATCTGGCACGCAGGGACACCGTCCGGCGCGACATGCTCGAACGGCTCCGCGCGCTTGACCGCGCCACGCTCGGCGAGCGGGATCGCGTCAGCTACGACATGCTCGAGCGCGAGCTGCTCCTCGCTATCGAAGGCTACGAGCGCAAGCACCACCTCATGCCGTTGCTCGCCGACGATGGCTTCCACATCCAGTTCGCGACGCTGCCGGATGCGACACCCTTCCGCACGACGCGCGATTACGAGAACTACATCGCACGACTGAACGGCTTCCCGACCTACGTCGATCAGTACATTGCCATCCTGCGGGAAGCGCTCCAGGCCGGTTACACGTTGCCGCGCATTGTGCTGGATGGGTACGAGGTCACGATCGACAGTCACATCGTCGATGACATGTCGGCCAGTGTCTTCTGGAAGCCCTTCGCGAGCTTCCCGACGACGGTGCCGGAATCGGACCGGGAACGCCTGCGTGAGGCGGGGCGCACCGCAATCATGGGCGGTGTCGTATCCGGCTACCGCGCTTTCCTCACGTTCATGACGGGCGAGTACATGCCCGGCGCACGCACGACCATCGGTGCGTCCGATATGCCCGACGGCGCTGCGTACTACGCTTACCGCATCCGCGAATTCACGACGCTCGATCTCAGCGCCGATTCGATCCACGCCATCGGCCTGGCTGAGGTCGCACGCATTCGCGCCGAGATGCAGGCCATCATCGACCGTGTCGGTTTCCGCGGTGACTTCGCCGCGTTCCTCACATTCCTGCGCACGGACCCACGATTCTACGCGAAGACGCCCGACGAATTGCTCATGCGTGCGGCCTGGATCGCGAAGCGCATGGACGGCAGGCTGCCAGCGCTGTTCGGGCGGCTTCCACGCACACCGTACTCGGTCGCACCCGTGCCCGACCACCTCGCGCCGAAATACACGGGCGGCCGCTACATCCAGGCCACGCCGGGCGGGACCGAACCCGGCTACTACTGGGTCAACACGTACGCATTGAACAGTCGGCCACTGTACGTGCTCGAAGCGCTGTCCCTGCACGAAGCCGTGCCCGGACACCACCTGCAAATCGCGCTCTCGCAGGAGATGGAAGACTTGCCGCTGTTCCGCCGCAACACGTACCTGTCCGCATTCGGTGAAGGTTGGGGCCTCTACAGCGAGCGGTTGGGAATCGAAGCGGGATTCTATACGGATCCCTACAGTGACTTCGGTCGGCTGACCTACGAGATGTGGCGCGCCTGCCGGCTCGTCGTCGACACCGGCATCCACGCCAAAGGCTGGTCCCGACAGCAGGCCATGGACTACCTGGCCGGCAACACGGCTCTATCGCTGCACGAGGTCCGCACCGAAACCGATCGCTACATCTCCTGGCCCGGCCAGGCCCTCGCCTACAAACTCGGTGAGCTCAAGATCCGCGAGCTCCGGTCCCTCGCCGAAACCACCCTCGGCGACCGCTTCGACATCCGCGCCTTCCACGACATCGTCCTCGGCGCCGGATCCATCCCTCTCAGCGTCCTCGAAACCCGCATCACCACTTGGCTCGCCACGCAGTAACCCTCCGCCCCGCTATCCGTCCTCCGTCCTCCGCTCCCTCTGTTCCCTCTGTGTGAACAATCCGTTATCTGTCATCCATTCGCTCGAACCTCAGATCCCTCACCCGCCCACCGGTCAACCGGAACCCATCGATCGCGCCCGCGTCCGAGCGTGTGAAGTGCACC
>JBFJPA010000170.1:0-8733 GCA_041617355.1 Longimicrobiales bacterium | reverse complement strand
GCCGGCGTGCCGGCGCATCGCCGTCGTGCACCCGCAGGTACGCGCGGGCGAACGGACCGATCCAGAACGGCCAGGCTGCACCGAGGTGGCGGCGAGCCTCGCTCGCCGCGCGGGGACCGCCACACCGACCGTCGTAGGCATGGCCGGACGGCGCGAGCGAACGGACGCCCGCTGGAACGAGCAGGAAACTCTCCACGGCTTGAACGACGGTCCTCGCCTGTTCGCCCGTGAGGATCGGATGGGGCAGCGAGAGCGCGAGCAACTGGTTGGGTCGGAGGCTCCGGTCCTGACGTCCCGTCGCATCGATGGTGTCCGCGAGCCAGCCCGCTTCGGGACACCAGAATGCCGCGAACGCGTCCCGACACGCCACGGCGCGCTCATTCAGCTCGGCGGCGCGTGAGCCGGCTTCCGACAACGCGCTCGCGCGCAGCAGCGCGTTGTGCCACAGTGCGTTGACCTCCACCGCGCGTCCGGTACGCGGCGTCACGGGTTGGCCCTGCAGTTCCGCGTCCATCCACGTGAGCGGCCGGGCGCTCGGGCCGTGTCGCAGGAGACCCTCCGCGTCGACGCCGATGCCGTGTGTAGTCCCGGCCACGTACGCGTCGAGAATCGCCTGTACGGCCGGCCAGAACCGTGCGACATCGTGACCGCGGGCGCCGAATGCGGCGATCGCTTCGATGAACCAGAGTGGCACGTCTACGGACGCGCGCTCGTCCGCATCGCTTTTGCCATCGCCGAGCACGTCAGGGAGCAGTCCGTCGTGTAAGCGTCCCGCGAGTACGCGCAGCAGGCCGAGACATTCTTCGGACCGCCCCGTGATGCGCGCGAGCCAGGGCAGCGCAACCAGCGCATCGCGCACGTGGAAACCGCCCGACGGGAATCCTGTTGCGACGGGGACGGCCGTGCCGGAGCGCGGCATGAATGCGTCGGCTGCGCAGGCCAGGCGGGCCGCCAGCTCGGACATCGGTGCATCGTCGACGGCCAGGGCTCGGCCCCGCGCCGCCAGCGTCTCGCGCCGCGCCAGCTCTTCGTTCATGCGCCGGTCGATTCGACCGACGCGCGCCGGGCGGATGCCGCACGCCAGTGTCGTCGGCACGCCTTCACGCAACGGCAGGTGCAGAACGCCGGGCGAGAACAAATCGTCCGTCCGCGTATCACCCGCCTCCTCCTCGCGTGGATAGACCGTGCGGTAGAACCACTCCGCCGCGGGCTCCCACTCCCCTTCCCCGAACGTCAACACCGCGGCCGGCGCATCATCGTACGGTCGGTATGCGACGAGGCCTTCCGATGATTCGGCTGTGAAGCTGATGAGATCGTTCGCTGCCGCAACCGAGCGTGTGCCTCGTCCCGCAAAGAGCGGCCGCGTCTCGAGCAGCGCCTCGCCCGAGTCGATCCGGTAGCGGACCAGCAACGCGCCCGCACGGCGCGACCGGAAGACCTCGCGCACGACCTCGAGATCGCCGAGCCGATACCGCCACACCGGCCAGGGATCGAGCGAGAACCCCGTCAGCGCGCGATAGCCTTCCGGGTGAATCGCACCCGGATAGAAGTTGCAGCCAAGCGCATAGCGCTCGCCATCGGCGGCGATGACGACTTCTTCGAAACGCGACAGCAGGACGAAACGGTCACCGAAATCGGCTCGTGCGACAACCAGCAGGCCGTGCTCGCGGCGGGTATTCGCACCCACGGCGGTGCCCGCGGCCCAGCCGCCGTCCCCGTCGGGCTCGATCCACTCGAAACGGGCGGCCGCGGTGGGATTCGCGAAAAGCTCGGCCGGGACATCCGTCAGCGGAGGCAAAGCGAGCTGCCAGTCCGTCATCGTCATCGCATCGCCCTGATGAGCATGCCGCCGATCGCAAGGCCGACGGCGTTGGCGATGAGGTCCACCCCATCGAAGCGGCCGCCCCGTGCGCGATCGCTCAGCTCCTTCGCGACGCCCGCGGCCGCCATGGTCGCGAGCGCCGCCCAAGACGCTTCCCGCGCCTCGAGGCCAGCTGCGCGCACTACACTGAACGTGTAGACGCTCCCGGCGAAGGAGACGAGCGAGTGCTGGACGTGATCCGTCGCAACGATCGGACGTGCGTCCGCTTCCGTGCCAGGCCGGGAACCGCTCAGCGCGAGCAACAGCGGCAGTGCGAGCGCTGCCGGGCTCATTGCCGGCCGGCCAGCTCGAGCGCTCGCGTCGCGGCGTGATCGGGTTCGTCCAGCTGCTCGATGCCGAGTCCCGTCGCGAGCGTCGGCGCGAGCAGCACGACCGGAATGCCCATGCGCTGCGCCAGCGCGATCTCCGAAAGCGTACCCCATTCGCCGCCGATCGCGATGACCACATCCGCGAAACGGACGACGAGCGCATTGCGCGCCTCGCCCATGCCGGTGGGCAGCGGCAGAATGATCCATGGATTGGCATCGGACGCGCGGCTGCCGGGCAACACGCCGACAGTCAGGCCGCCCGCGCGCGCGGCGCCTCGCGCGGCCGCCTCCATGACGCCGCCGAGTCCGCCGCAGACGACGACGGCGCCGGCCTCGGCAAGGCGGCAGCCAACCCGTTCGGCGAGGGCTCGTTGGTCGGCCGTCGCTTCGCTTCCGCCGCAAACGGCCACCCGT
This sequence comes from Longimicrobiales bacterium, assembly GCA_041617355.1. Taxonomy (GTDB): domain Bacteria; phylum Gemmatimonadota; class Gemmatimonadetes; order Longimicrobiales; family RSA9; genus JBFJPA01. The sequence goes on along the minus strand of JBFJPA010000170.1, from coordinate 6,129 downwards.
GGCGGCCTCATGCCATGGGCATCACCCCTCATGCGCGTCGGCCCAAGCCAGGGCGGCCTGCACGGCGCGCGTCCAGCCGCGCAGCCGGCGCTCGCGTTCGTCGGCCGCGAGGTTGGGCGAGAACTCCGTCGGTTCTGCACTCGCCGCCAGGAATTCGGATGCGTCCGAGAAGAGTCCGACACCGATTCCCGCCAGCGCCGCGGCCCCGAGGGCCGTCGTCTCGACGACCTGTGGCCGACGCACGGGCAACCCGAGGATGTCCGCCTGGAACTGCATCAACCAGTCGTTCGCGGACGCGCCGCCGTCCACGGCCAGCGCCGTGGCCGTCACGCCCGAATCGGCGACCATCGCCGCCAGCACGTCGCGCGTGCCGTATGCCATTGCTTCGAGCGCTGCGCGGACGAGGTGCGCACGACCACTGCCCCGCGTAAGGCCGACGATCATGCCGCGTGCTTCCGCGTTCCAGTGCGGCGCACCGAGCCCGACGAACGCGGGCACGAAATACACGCCGTCATTGTCGAGCAATCCGCGCGCGAGCGCTTCGGACTCGGTTGCGTCGGTCAGGATGCCGAGCTCATCGCGCAGCCACTGAACGGCTGCACCCGCGATGAAGATGGAGCCTTCCAGCGCGTACGCCGATTCACCGCGCGGTCCGCACGCCACCGTCGTCAGCAGCCCGTGCTTGGACGCGACGACGTTGTCGCCCGTATGCAGGAGCAGAAACGCGCCGGTCCCGTACGTGTTCTTCGCCAGACCCGCGCGTACACAGCCCTGGCCGAACAAAGCGGCTTGCTGGTCGCCGGCAACGCCGGCAACCGGGATCTCCGCGCCGAACAGATCGGCCGACGTGGCGCCGAACGATCCCGCCGACGCGACGACGGTGGGCAACAGGGCGCGCGGCACGCCGAACAGGTCCAGCAACGCGTCGCTCCAATCGAGCGCGCGGATATCGTACAGCAGCGTGCGCGACGCGTTGGTCGGGTCGGTCGCGTGCGAGCGGCCTCCGGACAGGCGCGAGACCAGCCAGGAATCGATCGTCCCGAAGGCGAGCTCGCCGGACTCCGCGCGTTGACGCAGTCCTTCGACGTGGTCCAGCAGCCACGACAGCTTCGTCGCCGAGAAATACGGATCGAGCACGAGTCCCGTGCGTTCGCGCACCCAGTCTTCCCGGCCGGCTTCGCGGAGCGCCCGACACGCGGCGGCCGTGCGGCGATCCTGCCAGACGATGGCGCGGTGGACGGGCTGACCCGTCTCGCGATCCCAGACGACGATGGTCTCGCGCTGGTTCGTGATGCCGATCGCCGCGGGCGTCGTTCCGGCCATCGCGACGGCATCGCGCGCCACGCGCAAGGTGACATCCCAGATCTCGTTCGCGTCGTGCTCGACCCAGCCGGGCCGCGGGTAGTACTGCGGGAACTCGGAGTAGGCGCGGCCCAGCACCTGTCCCGTCGTGTCCAGGACCAGGCACGTCGATCCCGTCGTGCCCTGATCGATGGCGAGAATCGAGCTCATGCGCCGCGCTTCGCTGTACCGAGCGTCGCCAGGGACGCTTCGTAAGGTGGCCGATGCACGCCGGCCTCCGTGATGATGGCGTCGATGTTCGACGCGGGCGTCACATCGAATGCGGGCGTGAACACCGGCACGGCCTCGGGCGCGGTGCGGCGTCCGAAACCCTGGCGCACCTCCGCCGGGTCGCGCGTCTCGATCGGGATTTCCGCGCCGGACGGCGTCGCCAGATCCACCGTGCTGGACGGCGCCGCGACGTAGAACGGAATGCCGTGCTGGCGGGCGAGCACCGACAGGCTGTAGGTACCGACCTTGTTCGCGACATCGCCGTTGGCCGCGATGCGGTCGGCGCCGACGATGACCGCGTCGACGGAGCCGCCGCGCAACACGAGCGCCGCCACGGAGTCGATCACCAGCGTGACCGCGATGCCGGCCCGCTCCAGCTCCCATGCCGTCAGCCGGCTGCCCTGCAAGAGCGGTCGCGTCTCGGTCGCGAATACATTGACGTCGCGGCCAGCCGCACGGGCCACGTAGAGAGGCGCCGTGGCCGTACCGATGCCGCCGGTCGCGAGCGCGCCCGCATTGCAGTGCGTCAGCACCCGGACCGGTCCGGTGCCGAACAGGGTGAGTGCGTGCTCGCCGATGCGGCGACACATGTCCCGATCTTCATCGAGGATCGCGGTCGCCTCACCCCACAGCTTGCACGCGACGACGCCGTTGTCGGCGTCCGGACCCAGTCGCTCGGCTAGATCCATCATGCGCTCGATGGCCCAGCGCAGGTTCGCGCCCGTCGGCCGCGCGGCGATCAGCACGTCGGCCGCTTCACGCAGCCGAGCCCGAAACGCGGCCGGAGCTCTCTTCGTGTGTTGCGCGGCGTCGAGCGCGAGCGCCAGCGCGGCCAGGATGCCAATGGCCGGCGCGCCTCGCACCTTCATGCCACGGATGGCGTCGGCGGCGTCGTCGGCCGTCGTGATGCGGACCCGGACCTCGGCATCAGGCAGACGCGTCTGGTCCAGGATCTCGACCGCATCGCCGGAAGCAGCCCAGCGGACCGGCTCGAGGTCGTTCATCACTGTGCGAGTCCCTTGAAGTCGTAGGAAAGGCCGAACGATTCGAGCAGTGACAACAGGCGGGCCAGTGGCAGTCCCATCACCGCGAAATAGTCGCCCTCGATTCGCTCGACGAGTGCCGCGCCGTAGCCCTGAATTCCGTAGGCGCCCGCCTTGTCCAGCGGCTCGCCCGTCGCCGCGTAGGCGCGCGCGAGCGCTTCATCGACCGGGCGGAACCAGACGCGCACGCGCTCCAGCGCGCTCTTCACCCGTGCGCCGTCGTATGCGACGGCAACACCGGTCGCAACGGTGTGCTCCCGGCCGCTCAGGCGCAAGAGCATGCGCACCGCATCCGTAGCGTCCCGTGGCTTGCCGAGTACCTCGCCGTCGACGACGACGACCGTGTCGCAGCCAATGACGAACGCGCCGCGGTGCTCGCCCGCGATGGCCAGCGCCTTCTCGCGGGCGAGGCGTTCGGCGTGAGCGCCTGGATCTTCGCCGGGACTGTAGGATTCGTCGATGTCGGCCGGCAACACGTCGAAGCGGAGACCGAGCTGGTGGAGCAGTTGTGCTCGTCGCGGCGACTGTGACGCGAGCACCAGTCGAGGCGGGTCACCCCGCTCGATACCGCCGCGCCCGCTCATTTCTCGAGGATCAGCGTGACCGGCCCGTCGTTGACCAGCTCGACGTCCATCATGGCGCCAAACTCGCCGGTCTCCACTGCGCCGGGCGCGACGTCGCGCAGGCACGCGACGAACTGATCGTATAATGGAATGGCGATGTCGGGGGGCGCGGCATCGATGAAACTGGGTCTCCTGCCCTTGCGCGCGTCACCGTAGAGCGTGAACTGGCTGACGACCAGGATCGCGCCGTCGATCTCATCCAGACTCCGGTTCATCTTGCCTGCAGCGTCGGGGAAGAGGCGAAGCGAAACGATCTTCTCCGCCATCCAGCGCAGCGTGGCTGCATCGTCCGTCGCGGACAAGCCGACCAGCACGAGGTAACCGGCGCCGATCCGGCCGACGCACCGACCGTCGATCCGAACCTCGGCCCGGCTGACGCGCTGCAGGACGACGCGCACCGCCTATTCGACGGTCACCGACTTGGCGAGATTGCGCGGCATGTCCACGTCGCAGCCGCGCATGACGGCGATGTGGTAGGCGAGAAGCTGGAGCGGGACTACGGTCAGAATCGGCGTGAGCATGTCGATCGTGGCCGGCACCTCGATCACGTGATCGACCAGTTCCCGGATCTCCGTGTTGTTCTCCGTGACGACGGCGATCACTTCACCACCCCGAGCCTTCACCTCTTGCACGTTCGACAGCACCTTGCCGTAGACGGCATCGCTCGGCGCGATCACGACGACCGGCATGTTCGCGTCGATCAGGGCGATCGGTCCGTGCTTCATCTCCGCGGCGGGCAACCCCTCCGCGTGGATATAGCTGATCTCCTTCAGCTTGAGCGCGCCTTCGAGCGCGGTCGGGAAGTTGTAGCCGCGGCCGAGGTAGAGGAAGTTGGGCGCGAACTTGTAGAGGCGGCCGATGGCGCGGATCAAGTCGTTCTTCGCGAGAACGGTCTCGACTTTTTCCGGAATCTGGCGCAGCGCCTCGAGGACTTCGCGACCCTGCAGAGCGGAAAGCTGACCGCGCAATCGGGCCATGCGCACGGCGAACAGCGCGAGCGCGACGACCTGGCTGGTGAACGCCTTGGTCGAGGCGACGCCGATCTCGGGACCGGCGTGCAGATAGACGCCACCGTGCGCCTCGCGCGCGATCGACGACCCGACCACATTCACGATGCCGAGCACGCTCAGGCCGCGCTGCTTCGCCTCGCGCATGGCCGCGAGCGTGTCCGCCGTCTCGCCCGACTGGCTGATGACGAGCATCAGCGTACGGTCGGTGATCACCGGATTGCGGTAGCGGAATTCGGACGCGTATTCGACTTCGACGGGAATGCGCGCCAACTCTTCGAGCAGGTATTCGCCGATGAGCGCCGCATGCCAGGACGTGCCGCACGCCGAGATTACGATGTTGTCGAACCCGCGCAGCTGCTCGTCGGTCAGATTCAGGCCACCGAAGCGGACCGTGCCATCTTCGAACAGCGCGCGTCCGCGCATCGTGTTGCGCAACGTTTCCGGCTGCTCGAAGATCTCCTTGAGCATGAAGTGCTCGTGGCCACTCTTCTCGATGGCCTCGAGGTTCCAGGAGATCTGCTTGACCTCCTTCTCGATCTCGCCGCCGCGCAGCTTGAACGTGCGGTAGCCGTCGGTCGTCAGGACGGCCAACTCGCCGTCGTCGAGGTAAATGACCTGGCGCGTGTGCGCGAGCACGGCGGCCACGTCGCTCGCCACGAAGTACTCACCGTTTTCGGACACGCCCAGCAGCAATGGGCTGCCGTGCCGGGCCACGACGATCTTGCCGGGATCCCGGCTGCTCATGATGGCCAGGCCGTACGCGCCTTCGACCTCCCGCAACGCTGCGCGAACGGCGTCTTCGAGGTTGCCCGCCCACATCTCCTCGATCAGGTGGACGATGACTTCTGTATCGGTCTCGCTGCTGAAGGTGTGGCCGAGGTCCTGCAGTTTCTTCCGAAGCGTGCCGGCGTTCTCGATGATGCCGTTGTGGACGACGGCGATGTCTCCCGCCTCGGAGGTGTGGGGGTGCGCATTGACTGAGTTGGGTGACCCGTGGGTGGCCCAGCGGGTGTGCGCGATGCCCGTCGAGCCCGCCGGGCTGTTGCCGTTGTGCAGCAGTCGCTCCAACTCGGCGATGCGGCCCGCGGTTTTCCGCGTCTCCAGACGACCGTTCTGTTGAACGGTCAATCCGGCCGAGTCATAGCCTCGGTATTCGAGCCGGCGAAGCCCCTCGATCAGGAGGGGCGCAGCAGGCTTCGATCCTACGTAGCCGACGATTCCGCACATGCAGGCAGCGGGGGGTTCTTGTTCGCTGGGATGTACAACTCGTGCGCCAATATGCAAGGAACCGGCCGGCGCGACGAACCTAGGCCGGTTTGCCTGCGCCGAGAGCCTGGCGAGCCTGCTCGATCAGGTCGCGAGCCTCACGTTCGGTGCGAGCCTCCGCGATGATGCGAAGGATCGGCTCCGTTCCGGACGCCCTCAAGTGCAACCATTTCGCTTCGGCCGGCCAATCCAGACGCAGACCATCCTGCCGATCCGCGTCCGCCTCGGCGAACCGCGCCGTCAGTCGGCCGAACGCGTCGTCCAGGGATCCCGCGTCCCGAGGCAGCTTGTCCTTGACGATCCTGTACCCCGGCAAGTCCCCGACGATACGGCTGAGCGGCCGGTCTTCCAGCAACAGCTGAAGTACCAGGGCCGCCGCAACGGCTGCATCCCGTGTCAGGTGTACCTCCGGCAGGATCACGCCGCCGTTGCCCTCTCCTCCGATCACGGCGCCGGCCTTCTCCATGGCGCGCGCCACGTTGATCTCGCCGACCGGCACCCGTTGCACGGGCGGGGCGCCCGCAGCCCGGCACACATCGTCCAGCACCCGGCTGGTGGACAGATTCGTCACGACCGCCCCCCGGCGTTTCGCGAGCACGACGGCCGCCGCCAACG
>JBFJPA010000169.1:0-8743 GCA_041617355.1 Longimicrobiales bacterium | reverse complement strand
GGGTCTCGCCCGCCTGCTCGGCTTGCCGGGAGACGCCGGTCGCATCGTGTTCACACTCAATGCGACGCACGCCTTGAACACGGCCCTGTTCGGATTCTTGCGCCGCGGAGACGCCGTGGTCGTTACGCCGTTCGAGCACAACGCCGTGCTGCGCCCGCTACACATCCTGGCGGAGCGGCGCGGCATTGAGGTCCGGAACGTTCCCGGCGACAGCAGCGGCGCGCTCGACCCGGTCGCGTACGCGCGCGCCGTCGAGGGCGCGCGGTTGGTCGCGCTCAATGCCGTGTCCAACGTGACGGGAACGCGGCTGGACGTCGCTGGCCTGGCGCGCATCGCACACGCCGCGGGCGCCCTCGTTCTGGTGGACGGCGCGCAGGCGGCCGGCCATGTACCGTTCGAGCCCGCCGCGGACGGCGCCGATCTGCTCGGGTTGTCCGGCCACAAAGGCCTGCTCGGTCCGCAGGGTGTGGGGGCACTGTGGGTTCGTGACGGCGTATGGATCGAACCACTGCTCAGCGGCGGAACGGGCGGGGACTCCCTCGATCCGGCCATGCCTGCCGCGTACCCCGACCATCTCGAAGCCGGCACGACGAACGGGCCCGGCATTGCCGGCCTCGGCGCGGGCGTGGATTGGTTGCTGACGCATGGCGTGAGGGCGCTGCACGAGCGGCTCGGCCAGCTCAAGACCGCGCTATACGAGGGCATCACCGCGATCGCCGGCGTCCGTGTGATTTCGCCGCCGGCACCGGACGGCGCGGGAATCGTGACGTTCGTCGCCCGTGACATCGATCCGTCGTCGCTCGCGGCACGGCTGGATCGCGAGCACGGCGTCCTGTGCCGGCCCGGGCTACACTGCGCGCCAGAGGTTCATCGCATGCTGGGAACGCACCGCACGGGCGCGGTCCGGCTGTCGCTGGGCTGGTCCAGTACGGAGGCCGACGTGGCCCGCGCCGTCCGCGCCGTAGACATGGTGGTCACGTCGCGAACACCGACGGGCACGCTCGGCGCGGCGCGAGCGTGAGGGCGTTCGTCGCCGTGAACCTGCCGCCGCACGAGCGGGCTGCCATCACGGCGGCGCTCGCGCCGCTTCGTGACCTTTCGGCCGCCGTACGCTGGGTTCCTTGCGAGTCGCTCCATCTGACGCTCGAGTTTCTCGGCTCGATCTCCCAAGTTGAGCGCGAGCGCGCCGAAGCAGCGCTCGCATCCGCGGTTGCGGGGGTCGAGCCGTTCGCGCTGTCGCTGGGCGGATTCGGTTGCTTTCCTGACCGCCGTCGGCCGAGCGTCTGGTGGATCGGTGTCGAGCCGACGGCGCCGTTACGCTCATTGCATTCGCGGGTACGGGACGGCTTGAGTGCTGCCGGGTTCGAGACCGATGCGCGGCCGTTTCACCCGCACGTGACTGTCGCGCGGACGCGGAATGCGAGGGACGGCGCATGCCGCGCTCTCGTGGAGGCGTCCGCGACGTTCGAGTTCGGCGTGGCCGTCGAGGTTCGGAGCATCGAGTTGATGCGAAGCGACACGCTGCCGACCGGAGCGCGCTACTCTCCCGTCGCGACATTTCCATTGAGCCACTGAGGCCGAACCGATGCGCTGTCTGGGTCGTGCCATCCTGCTCCTGCTGGTCCTGATGGGTTTGCTGGTTGCGGCCTGGATGAACCGCGATCGGATCCAGCAGGCATGGCGAGATGTCCAGCCCACGGCGGGCGAGGTGGAGGCGCCCGCGACGCCCGAGCTGGCGGACGCGGCCGAGGAGAAGCTGGCCCGCCTGCGCGGGGGTGAGCAGGGCGAGATCGCCCTGTCCGGCGTCGAGCTCGAAAGCCTGTTACGATATCGCTACGCCGGCGCGTTGCCCGGCTTCATCGACTCGACCCGCGTGCGCCTGGCGGGCGACCGGCTGCGTGTCCGCGCTCGCGTTCCGGCGGAACGCCTGCCGGCGCTCGACGCGCTCGGCGCCGTCGCCGATTTCCTGCCCGACACCGCGTCCGTCGAGATCGAAGGCCGCCTCTTCTCACTCGATGACCGGCACGCCGCGCTGGCTATCGACGGCGTGCAGATCGCGGATATTCCGATTCCCCGTCGGCTCGTGCCGGGCCTGCTCGATCGGCTGGGTCGGTCGCCGGCGGCCGGCCTGCCGGCCGACGCCCTCGCCGTACCGTTGCCGCGGGGTGTCGCTGCCGCCTACGTTCGCGGCGATTCGCTCGTCCTGGTGTCGCGGTCCGCACGCCGGAACAACTGATAACTCGAAGGCGGCATGGCGCGTATTCTCGTTGTCGATGATGAAGAGAGCATTCGCAAGGTGCTCCGGCAGGTGCTCGAATACGAAGGTCACGAGATCCGCGTCGCGTCGGGTGGCGGGGAAGCGCTGACGGCGTACGAGGAATGGACGCCGGACCTCGTCTTCCTCGACGTGAAGATGGCCCGCATGGACGGGCTCGAGGTGCTCGACCGGATTCGCACGCTGGATCCCGAAGCCGTCGTCGTCATGATCAGCGGACACGGCACCATCGAGACCGCGGTGGAAGCGACTCGTCGCGGCGCCTATGACTTCCTGGAAAAGCCGCTCGACACCGATCGGCTGCTGGTCACGATCCGAAACGCGGTCCAGCAGCGCGGCCTGGTGGAAGAGAACGCGAGGCTGCGTGGCGAAGTGGAGAGCCGCTACGAGATCGTGGGCGCGAGCTACGCCATCCGCGCGTTGCTCGAACGCATCGAGAAAGTCGCGCCCACCGACGCACGCGTGCTGATCACGGGCGAGAACGGCACGGGCAAGGAGCTGGTGGCGCGCGCCATCCACCGACTATCGCAGCGCGCCGACGCCACGTTCGTCGAAGTCAACTGTGCGGCGATCCCGTCCGAGCTGATCGAAAGTGAGCTGTTCGGGCACATGAAGGGCTCGTTCACGGGCGCGCACGCGGATCGCTCCGGCAAGTTCGAGCAAGCCGACGGCGGCACGTTGTTCCTCGACGAGATCGGCGACATGAGCCTGGCGGCCCAGGCCAAGGTGCTCCGCGCGCTCCAGGATGGAACGATCACGCGCGTCGGCGGCGAACGCGGCATCCGCGTGGATGTGCGGGCTGTCGCGGCCACCAACAAGAACCTGGAGAAGGAGATCGAGGCCAGCCGCTTCCGGGAGGATTTGTTCTTTCGACTCAACGTGGTTCCCATTCACGTTCCGCCATTGCGCGAGCGGCGGGAAGACATCCCGATGCTGGCTCGGCATTTCATCGAAAAGGCGGTGCGCGAGCAGCGACTGCCGAGCCGCAGCATGACCGCGAGCGCGATCGAGCGAATCGCGCGAATGGACTGGCCGGGCAACGTGCGCGAGCTGCGCAATACCGTTGAGCGATTGCTGATCCTCGCACGCGGATCCGAGATCACGGAAGGCGACGTCGAACGGTTGGTGGGTGGGGCGGCCGCGGCAAGCTCATTGCCCAACGAGTTGTTGGAGGCGGAGACCTTCGCCGCCTTCAAGGAACGCGCGGAGCGCGCCTACATCCTGGCGAAGCTGCGGGCCAACGACTGGAACGTGAGCGAGACCGCACGCACGATTGACATGCCGCGGTCGAACCTCTACAAGAAGATCGAAAAGTTCAACCTGGTACGGGAAGACTCCTGACGGCCCGGCACGTGGCGCGGGCGGAGACGGTCATGTCGGATTGTCATCACAATTTCATCGCGGGCGCATGGGTCGAGCCGGACTCCGGCGCCTATTTCGAAAACCACAATCCCGCCGAACGCAGTGACGTGATCGGCCACTGGCCGCGGTCCAACCACGCCGACATCGAGCGGGCCGTCGCATCGGCGCAACGTGGGTTCGAGCTCTGGCGTCGCACGCCGGCTCCGCTGCGCGGCGATGTGCTCCGTCGAACCGGGGACCTGTTGAGCGCTCGCAAGGAAGAACTCGCGCGCGCCATGACCCGCGAGATGGGAAAGGTCCTCGCCGAAACGCGCGGCGACGTTCAGGAAGGCATCGACACCGCCTATTACGCAGCTACCGAAGGCCGCCGCCTGTTCGGCCACACCGTACCGAGTGAGCTGCGCGACAAATGGGCGATGAGCTACCGTCGGCCGATCGGCGTCTGCGGTTTGATCACGCCCTTCAACTTTCCGCTGGCCATCCCGACCTGGAAGATGTTCCCGGCGCTGGTGTGTGGGAACGCGGTCATCCTGAAGCCGGCCGAAGATGTGCCGCATTCGAGCAGCCTGCTGGTCGAAATCCTGCTCGAGGCGGGGCTCCCACCCGAGGTGATCCAGCTCGTCCACGGCAAAGGCGAGGAGGTTGGCGCGGCCCTTGTCGAGCACCCTGGCGTTCCGGTCATCTCCTTCACGGGCTCGACGCAGACGGGTTCGACCATCGGGCAGGTCTGCGGCCGCATGCACAAGCGTCTGTCGCTGGAGATGGGCGGCAAGAACGCGCAGATCGTGATGGACGATGCGGACTTCGACCTCGCCCTCGACGGTGTGCTCTGGGGCGCGTTCGGGACCACCGGCCAGCGCTGCACGGCGACCAGCCGGCTCCTGCTGCAGGACGGCATCCACGACGACTTCCTCGATCGGCTGGCCGAGCGCGTCACGAAGCTCCGCCTCGGCAACGGGCTCGCGGCGGACACCGATGTCGGGCCGCTCATCAACGAGCAGGCGTTGCAGAAAGTGGCGGCGTACCTCGAGGTCGCCCGCGCCGAGGGGGATGACGTCATGACCGGAGGGCGGCCCGCGGAGGGCGCCGGTCTCGAGCACGGCTGGTTCTTCGAACCGACCATTCTGCGGGGCGTGCGAGCCGGCAGTCGCCTTGCGCTGGAGGAGGTCTTCGGCCCCGTGCTCAGCGTGATCCGGTTCCGTGATCTCGACGAAGCGATCCGGATCAACAACGAAGTGGAGTACGGCCTCTCCAGCTCCATCTACACGACCGACGTGCGCGGCGCGTTCCGCGCCCTGAACGAGTTGGACAACGGGATCACATACGTCAACGCACCCACGATCGGTGCCGAGGCGCACCTCCCGTTCGGCGGCGTCAAGCGAACGGGCAACGGGCACCGGGAGGGGGGTTGGGAGGTCTACGAGTTCTACTCGGAGACGAAGGTCGGATACGTCGATTTCTCCGGCCGTCTGCAACGGGCGCAAATCGATACCTATGACGGTGCGGCCCCCTAGCGGGTCCCGTGCGGATTCGTTAGGATTCGCCGTCCACGTCATATGAAGATCCAGCGCCCGGCCACGCTCGAATGCGAGAGCGTCACCAGCTTCCGAGTCGAACATCTCTGAAACTCGACGCGCGCCGCGTTCGCGCCCACGTCGTATACGACGCATCCGTCGTTTCCAATAGAAATCGCCCGGCGCGAAGGTTCGCGACCTGCCCGTTTTGCGTTGCATCGCTCTGACCAGACCGGCGCTGACGCCGTGGCGGAGCCCGTCGTGCCGGCCGTGTGTGACCGCGTGTCATGCACCACAGGAGGCAAGCGAACGTCGTGAAAGGCACGATCGCGGCGCATCGGTCGGCATGGGAGTGGGCCCGTTCGGTTCTCGTGGTCATTGGTCTGTTTCTGCTGCTTCGCACCTGCGTGGTGGAGGCATACGTAATCCCGACCACGAGTATGGAGCCGACGCTGCTGGCCGGAGATTTCCTTCTCGTCAACAAGGCCGTTTACGGCATTCCGATTCCGTTCACGTCCCGGCGGACGCCGTCATTCGCTCAGCCGCAACGGGGCGACATCGTCGTGTTCGTTCCGCCGCATGAGCCGCGGCAGCGCTACGTGAAGCGCGTGATCGGCGTTCCCGGCGACACGGTGGAGATGCGCGAGCGGACGGTATTCGTGAATGGCACAGCCGTTGCCGAACCGTTCGCCGTATACAGCCGCGAGGGCGATGTTCGAGCCCGGTCGATGGACTGGCAGTGCGGATATGCGGTCGGTGCGAGCGCCTGTCGGCCCACGCGCGACGCCTGGGGACCGATCGGGCTACCGCCGGACCGATACCTGGTCCTCGGGGACAACCGGAACGACTCCGAAGACTCTCGCTACTGGGGCTTCGTCGAGAGAGACGCCCTGATGGGGCGACCGATGATGGTCTATTACTCGTTCGATCCAGCCGCAGACGGCCGCCTCACGTGGGCGACCGCCGTGCGCTGGGACCGGCTGGGGTCAGCGCTGCACTGACCTGATTGTCCGGCCGATTGCGCAATACATCACGAAGGGGTGGTCCGCCGCACCGTCAGCACGGGTCAAGTCGCAAGCGAGGTTCGCCGATGGGTTTTAGCTCCGGACGCCGCCCGATGTTCGAAGAGAGCTCGCTCGATCAGTACCTCAAGGAGATCAGCGCGTATCCGCTGCTGAGCCGTGAGGACGAGGTCGACCTTGCGACCAGAATCCGGGATGGCTGCGAAGAATCGCTCGACCGCCTGGTGCGCTCGAATCTCCGCTTCGTCGTCTCGGTCGCGAAGAAGTACCAGAACCAGGGTGTCGCCCTGGGTGACCTGATCAACGAAGGCAACCTCGGTCTGATCCGCGCGGCCCACAAATTCGACGAGACGAAGGGTATCAAGTTCATCTCGTACGCCGTGTGGTGGATCCGCCAGGCGATCCTGCAGGCGCTGGCGGAGCAGAGTCGAATCGTGCGGGTTCCGCTCAATCGCGCGGGCGCGCTGCACCGCATCGGCAAGCGGTCGTCGACCTTGCTTCAGGAGCTCGGGCGGGAGCCGACGGTGGAGGAGATCGCCGACGAGCTGGATCTCTCGCACGAAGAGGTACAGCGCACGCTCGCGATCTCACAGAGCCACCTGTCCTTGGACGCGCCACTCACGCCCGGCGAAGACAACCGGCTCCTGGATTACCTGCCCGATCAGGTGTCGTCCGGACCCGACGACGAAACGTACGAACGGGCTCTGGCCGCGACCATCGAAGAAGCTCTGGGTACGCTGAAGGAGCGCGAAGCCCGCGTGCTCCGCCTGTACTTCGGGCTCGAGGACGGGCGCGACCCGATGACGCTCGAGGAGATCGGGTCGCTGCTCGGCATCACACGTGAGCGCGTGCGTCAGATCAAGGAGAAGGCACTCGTTCGGTTGCGGCACGCCTCGCGGGCCCGGTTCCTGGAGACGTTCATGGGCCGCTGAGCGCACCGGCGAAAAGACACCGCGCCGTCCTCCCGCGGGGACGGCGCGGTTTCCCTTCGATCCTGCCTTTGCCCGAGAATCGCTTCCTCCGCAACAACTTCCGCACGAGACGCCGGATTGGCACCGGGCCTGCCCTGGGGCTGTCGTAGGCGGGCCAGGAGGGCCCGCCGACCCCGTGGAGGAGGTGGGAATGCACCGAATTCGTTCGATTCTCGGCGCCGCGGCCGCCGTCGGCCTGGGCCCCGCCCTGGTCAGTGCGCAGTCCGTCGAGCTCGTGCCGCAGGCCGGTTACGCCGTTTTCGGCGACCTCTGGAAAGGACCCCTCGGGACCAGTGTGAAAGGGAGGAATGGCCCGTTTTACGGGGTCCAGGTCGGCATCAACGTGTCACCGGCCATTGCCGTGGTCGGCAACGCCAGCTTCGCCCGGACGGACCTCGAGGCCGGGCTGCCGTTCCTCGGCGGCACCGCGTTCGGCACCAGCGAAGCGGTCTACTTCGACGGTGGCCTGCAGCTCCGCCTCCCCATGGGAAGCGGGGCGAGCCCCTTCCTCCAGGTCGGCGCCGGCGGCGTCCGCCACCGCCTGGAGAGCGGCATCGTCAATGTCGACGCCACGAGCCCGGCCTTCCACGTCGGTGGCGGGGTCGACCTGAACCTGACGCGAAACCTGGGGATGCGTATGCAAGTCCGCGACTACATCTCCAAGTTCGACGCCCGGGAAGCGGTGCTCCTCGATGTGGAGGGTGCGACCGGCCACACGGTCGCGCTGACGATCGGCTTGCGCGCCGCGTTCTAGCCGACAAATTCGGCCCACCCGGGCGCCGGGTGGGCCGGTCCCGACCGCCTCCGCGGGCGAGCCCGAATTGGCTTGACACCCCTGAGCCTGCCCGGTATCCTTCAAAGCTGTCTTACTTTGTGCAATTACGCACCCGGGGATTTCTGGAATGAAGACGTACGCGCCCAAGCCGCAGGACGTGGAGCGCCGGTGGTGGGTAGTGGACGCGGAGAATCGCGTGCTCGGCCGCGTCGCGACCGAGATCGCGCGCTTGCTGCGAGGCAAGCACAAGCCGATGTTCGCGCCCCACGTCGACACCGGTGATTACGTCATTGTCATCAATGCGGACAAGGTCCGCCTGACGGGCAACAAGCCGACGGACAAAGCGTACTTCCGCCACTCCGGCTACATGGGTGGCGAGCGCTTCATCCCGTTTCGTCGCATGATGCAGCGGCATCCGGAGCGCGTGATCGAGCTCGCCGTGAAGGGCATGTTGCCGAAGAACAACTTGGGCCGGCTGATGCGGAGGAAGCTGAAAGTCTACGCGGGCCCGGAGCATCCGCACGCGGCGCAGCAGCCGCAAACGCTCGAGGTGTGAGGATGGAGACGACGCAGGTCAACGGAGTCGGGCGTCGCAAGACGGGCGTGGCGCGGGTTTGGCTGAAGCCGGGTGCAGGCGACTGTCGCATCAACGGGCGGAAGCTCGGCGAGTATTTCCCGCGGCATTCCCATCAGCAGCACGCGCTGGAGCCGCTCGTTGCGACGGAGATGCAGAGTCGCTTCGACGTGAAGATCACGGTGTCGGGGGGTGGCCAGACGGGGCAGGCGGGTGCGGTTCGACTGGCGCTGGCCCGCGCGCTCGTCCG
>JBFJPA010000168.1:0-8753 GCA_041617355.1 Longimicrobiales bacterium | reverse complement strand
GCGCAGCTCGACGACGGTGCCGATCGCGCCAGTGGCCGCGACACGGACGCGCGAGCCGACCTCGACGACGGCGCCACGGTCCGCCATCGGAATGTCCGCCGAGGGTGTGCGCTCCGCCTGTCGCCGCGCGCGTTCTTCCACCCGCCGTCGCGCCTCGTGCACGGCCGCGTCGAACGCGGCCTCGTCCGCGGCCGCCTCGCCCGCCGCATCCCGGAGCTCGCGGATCACGTCCTCGACTTCCTGACGCGATGTGAGGAGCAGGTCCCGCGCCTGTTGTCGAGCCCGCCGTTCCGCATCGCGCTCGCGCTGCCGGATCGCGTGCTCGCGTTCTTCCACGGTCCGGCGCAGCTCCAGCGCTTCGCGCCTCGCGGACTCGGCCTCCGCCAGCGCTTCGGCCATGCGCCGTTCTTTTTCCTCGAGCTCGAGCAGCAGGTGCGCGGCGTCTCGATCCTGGCTCGGCAGGAACGACTCCGCCCGTTCCAGCAGCGGCGGCGGGAATCCCAGCCGTCGCGCGATCGCGATGCCGTAACTCCGGCCGGGGATGCCTTTCTGCAGGCGATACGTCGGCCGCAGCTCGCTCGCATCGAACTGCAACGAGGCGTTGACCACGCCGCGTTCCTCGGACGCGAGCAGCTTCAACTGACCCAGGTGCGTTGTCGCGACTGTGAATGTGCCCCGCCGATTCAAGTCGATGAGGATCGCCTGCGCCAGCGCGCCGCCTTCGGCGGGATCCGTTCCGCTTCCCATCTCGTCGATCAGCACGAGCGACTCGGCGTCGGCGTGCTCGAGGATCTCGCCGAGGTTCTTCAGGTGCGCCGAGAAGGTGGACAGGCTGGCCTCGATGGATTGCTCGTCACCGATGTCCGCGAAGATGTCCGTGAACAGCGGCAGTCGCGTGCCCGGGCCGACCGGCGGAATCACACCGGCCTGCGCCAGCGCGCTGAACAGACCGATCGCCTTGAGCAGCACCGTCTTGCCGCCGGTGTTCGGCCCGGAAACGAGCAGCGTGCGCTCTTCCTCCTCCATCGTCAGGTCGAACGGAACGACCGGCTCGCTGCCCGCCAGCAGCAGTGGGTGGAAACCCGCGACGACGGCGTAGCCACGCGTGCCGCGCGACAGCATCTCCGGACGCCGGCCATTGTGCGCGAGCGCATAGCGGGCCCGCGCCTGTAGTGAATCCAGCGCGACCATGGCCTCGAGGGTCCCGCTCAGCTCCGCGTGGTGCGGCCGCACCAGGTTGGTCAGCTCGCGCAGCACGCGCTGCACCTCGCGCACTTCCGCCAGCTCGAGCTCACGCAGCCGGTTCATCAGCTCGAGCGCCATGGGCGGTTCGACGAATAGCGTTGCGCCCGTCGCGGATTCGTCGTGGACCAGCCCGCCCACTTCGGCCCGGCCCTCGCGGCGGACCGGGATCACGTATCGGCCGTCGCGTACGGTGACCGAGGCGTCGGCCACCTGGTACCGCGACGGCAGCGTCGCCATGAAGCGCTCCAGCTTCTGGACGATGCGGGAGCGGGCGCCCCGAATCTCACGCCGGATGGAGCCCAACTCGCGCGTCGCCCCGTCGCGCACCTCGCCCGCTTCGTCGATCGCGCCGTCGATGCGTTTCTCGACGGTGTCGAGGCGAACCAATCGGTCGGCGATGGCCGCGAGCAAGGGGTAGTCCGCCGCGAACGCGGAGATGCCGCGTCGCACTGCCCGCGCGCCGCTCACCAACTCGCCAGTGGCTCGCAAGGTGGGTCCGTCCCAGACCGATCCCTCGACGCCGAGCCGGACCAGGGCCGCACGCAGGTCGGGGATGCGCGGCATGATGAAGTCGTCGGCTCGGAGCAGGAACGCGGCCGTCTGTTCGACCCGCCGCAACTCGTCGACGACTGCGGCGAGCGCATCGGCCGGGTCGAGGGCGCGCACGGCGTCTGCGCCGAGCGTGCTCGTCGCGTACCGGGCTACCAGGTCGAGGGCTTCGGGGAACTGCAGGACCGCGAGCGCGTGGCGGTTCATGGGTCCTACCGACGCGCGGGGGACGGGCCGGGACGGCGGCGCGCATCGCCCGCTGCTGCCGGCTTGTTCGCGCCTCGCGGCCTCATTTCAACCGAGGACCTCCCGCACGATGCGGTTGGCCTCCTTCGCATCGAACCGACCTTTGATCCGGGGCACCAGCTGTCCCATCACGGCGCCGACGGCACTGGCTCCGCCGGCGATGATTTCCTGCACGATCGCGCGCACGTCTGCTTCACTCAGCGGTGGCGGCAGATACGCCTGAAGCAGCGTGGCTTCCAGCTCTTCGCGATCGGCCATTTCCGTGCGTCCGCCGGCGCGGATCTGTTCGGCCGCCTCGCGACGCTTCTTGATGCCTTTCGCGATGATGTCGAGCACATCGTCCTCCGACGCCTCGCGACCCAGCTCGATCTCCCGATTCTTCAGCTCCGACAGCGTCGTCGTGAGAACGAGCGTACGCAGTTTGTCCCGCTCGCGTCGCGCGGCGTTGGCGTCCTGCTGCAGCCGCAGCTTCAGTTCCGCCATCGTTTCGTTCACCCCGGTGGCCACGCCATGTGGCGCCCGCCCAGTACGTGCAGGTGCAGATGGTGCACCGATTGGCCGCCATCGCTGCCGGTATTCAGCACGAGCCGATATCCCGCTTCCTCGAGGCCCTCGGCGTGCGCGACCGCCTGTCCCGCCAGTAGCAGGCGACCCGCAAGATCGACGTCCTGTGCGCTCAACTCGTTGACCGACCCGATGTGTCTGCGCGGAATCACGAGCACATGGACCGGCGCCTTCGGGTCGATATCCCGGAACGCGATGAAGTCGGCATCCTGCCGCACGACCTTCGCGGGGATCTCGCCTCCCGCGATCCGGCAGAAGATGCAGTCCTCACTCATTCCGTTTCCCTCCCGCTGCGCCGGTCGGTGCCGTCGCGTCCGTCTATCCCCTTGCCCCGAAGCCGGGGTCAATCTACGTGACCATGTTCCCGGAGGCTAACCACGATGAACCCCCGATTCCTGGCCGACGAGCTGGCCAAACCACCGTTCGAGCGGCCCCTCGTCGACGGACAGGACCCTTTTCCCGACATCCTCTCCGCCGTCCCGCAGGAGCTCATCGATCCGTATCGCAGCGCGCTCCGCGACGCGGGCCTCGTGGGCGAGCGCAACCCGTCTTTCACGGATCAATCCTCCGACAGCGCCGAATCGGAGGAAGACGCGGTACTCCTGCTCGCCCGATCTCTCGCGTTGCTCGCGCGAACGGCCGCCGAGCCGGGCATTGTCGATCGGATTGCCGAAGCCCGGGCCGAATACAGTGCCCTGCGTCAGGCCCTCGCCGATGGCACGTCTGACGCTGGACGTTGTAATGCTCCACCCCACCACTCGTCTTCAAACTCTTCGGCCGCGAGCGAGAGCCCCGCGGCACGACTGTCGGCGCGAACCGTCTCCGCTTCCTCACGGAGTATCCCGCACAAAACGACGGTTCCACCCGGTTCGAGGGCACGCCGGAACGATGGGAGCATCGGACGCAGCACGCCGCTGAGCACATTCGCCACGATCAATGCGTACCCCCGCGGTCTCGAGTCCAGCCAGTTTTCATCGACGAGCCCCTGCTGCAGCCGCACGACGGCCGCGGCGTGGTTGCGTTCGATGTTGTCGGCTGCGTTCGACAACGCCTCCGCGTCCGCTTCGATCGCGTCCACTTCCCCGGCGCCGAGGCCGGCCGCCGCGATGGCGAGGATCGCAGACCCGGTCCCGACATCGAGGACCCGGCAGCCCGCTCGAACGCGGGTCTCCATCAGGCGCAGCACAATGCGCGTCGTCGCGTGTTCGCCCGTGCCGAAGGCCATCTGCGGATCGATCGCGATGACGACGTCGCCTTCGCGGGTTTCCGGCTCGATCCACGTCGGCGTCACCACGATGCGGTGGCCGATCCGGCGCGGGCCGAGGCCACGCCGCCATTCCGCGAGCCAGTCGCGCTCTTCATGCCAGCACCACGACACTTCGATGGGAGCCGCCGCGACGCGTGTCAGCGCAGCGCTGGCTTCCCGCGCGAAACGTTCCGGGTCCGGCGGCGGCGCGATCCACGTACGCAACTCGCCTTCGCTCTCTTCGACGGCCGAGCCGCCCAATGCGAGGAGCCCCTCGGCGAGCGCTGCAGTCGACTCGACCTCGGGGCTCCGTACACTGAGTACGAACCAGCGCTCCGGCATCTCAGCCGCCCAGCGCCTCCTTCACCCGGCTCCAGAATCCGCGTTCCTCGCCAGCGCGCGGGACCGGAACCTCCGTCTCGATCTCTGCCAGCTGACGGAACAGTCGCTCCTGCTCCGCATTCAGCTTCGTCGGCGTCCAGACCGTTACGCGTACGAGCAGGTCGCCGCGTCCGCCGCCGCGCAGCACGGGCAGCCCCTTCCCACGCAGCCGCAGCACCTGCCCCGATTGCGTGCCCGGCGCGATTTTCACGGAGACCGAGTCCTCGACGGTCGGCACGTCGATCTCGGCACCCAGTGCGGCCTGGCTGAACGTGATGCCGAGGTCGTAGATCAGGTCACCGCCGTCGCGCGTGAAGCGCGGATCTTCCGTTACGTCCAACACGACGAGGATGTCGCCCCGCGCGCCACCTCGCGGAGCCGCGTGGCCCTGCCCGCGCAGCGTCAGATAGTCGCCTGTCGAAACACCCGCGGGAATCTCGACTTCGAAAGTCTTCTCGGCCGCATCGAGGCCGAGGCCATCGCACGCGTCGCAGGGCGACTCGATACGCGTCCCTTCACCGTTGCACGTCGAGCACGGCACGACACTGACGAGCTGGCCCAGAAACGAGCGCTGCACGCGACGAACCTCGCCCGCGCCACCGCACGCCGCGCAGCGGACCGGTGTCGTGCCCGGCGCTGCCCCGCTGCCGCCGCATGTACCGCAGGGCTCCTGGACCCGCACTTTCAGTTTCTTGCGCGCGCCCTTCGCGACCTCTTCCAGTGAGATCGGGACGTGCGCCCGCATGTCCGGGCCGCGCGCGATGCCGCCACCCCGCCGGGCGGTCCGGAACAGGTCCTCCATCCCGAATCCGCCGAAGTCGCGCATGAAGACTTCCAGCGCCTCGGCGAAATCGAATCCCGCGAATCCGCTCGTGCCTGCCCGGTTCCGCACGCCCGCGTGACCGTGACGGTCGTAGAGCGCTCGCTTTTCCGGGTCGCGCAGGACCTCGTACGCTTCCGTCGCTTCCTTGAAGCGGTCCTCGGCTTCTTTCGAGCCGTTGTTTCGATCCGGATGGTATTGCAGCGCGAGCTTGCGGTACGCCTTCTTGATCGCCTCGGCGTCCGCGCTGCGCGGGATCTCCAGAATCTCGTAGTAATCGCGCATTCGGGTCGTCACGTCGTCTCTTAGCTCCTCGGTCCTTCGCCGCCGGGACGCACACGCAGTTCGCCACTCGACAGCTCGCCGACCAGCAGGCTCGCGTACTGCACGATCGCCGCCACTTTCTCGTACGGCATGCGCGTGGGTCCGATGACGCCGAGCACGCCGGACAAACTGCCCAGTTGGTACTCCGATGTGATCAGCGTGAACGGCAGCAGGCGCGGGTCACCATGCTCCCGGCCGATCGTGATCTGCGTCGATGCCTCACCGCCTCGCCGGCTCAGCACGCTCCGCAGCAGCTCCTGCTGCTCCGTCAACTCGATCAGGCTGCGCAGCCGCTCGCCCTCGGCGAACTCCGGCTGGGCCGCCACCACACTCGTATAGCCCAGAACCACTTCATCACCTGACACCGACCCCTGGTCGAACGCCTCCCCCGCTTTTTCGAGGAAGATGTTCAGCAGCTCCGTCGAGCCCGGATCGTCCGGCGCCGCATCGCGCAACCGTTCCGGCAACGTCGCGCGAATCTCCGTGAGCGTGAGGCCGGCAAGGCGCTCGTTCATGATCATTGTCAGGGCCGCCAGCGTCTCCGGCGGAATCGTCGCCCGCACATCCGCGTAAATCGTGCGCACCACGCCGTTGCGCAACGTCAGCACGAGCAACACGCGGTCAGACGAGACGAGCGCGAGCTCCAGCTTCTCGAGGACCACCTCATCGAGCCGCGGCGCGATGGCGAGCCCCAACTCACCTGTGATCAGCCCGATCGCCTGTGCCGCTCGCCGAACCACGCGCTCCAGGGCACCACCGCCTTCTTCATCCTGCAACTCGCGCCGCAACCGCCTCTGTTCCGCGACCGTCAGCCGTAACGGCTGCATCAGCGTATCGACGTAGTAGCGGTACGCGCGGTCCGTCGGAATCCGGCCGGCCGAGGTATGCGGATGAAACAGATACCCCTTGTCCTCGAGGTCGGACATCGCATTCCGGATCGTGGCCGGCGAGACGCCCAGACCGTGCCGCTTCGCGACCGTACGACTCCCTGCCGGCTCCGCCGTCTCGACGTACGTGCGGATGACCGCCTCGAGAATCCGTTCTTCCCGGTCCGTGAGTGGCAGGTCCATCATCCTCCGGGTCCTCCGGTGTCGTCATCGACGCCGCTCGGCTGTCTTCGGAAGGGAACGCCCTTCTCCGGTTTACGCCAGCGCATCCAGTTCTACAGCCAGTCGATCCAGCAACAGCCACCCCTTCGGCGTGAGTCGAACGACGTCGTCGGCGAGCTCGGCCCAGCCGGCCTCGGCCCAGCTCCGGACGGCAGTGGCCTGCCGTGTCGACAGGTTCGACAGCCCGGCCGTAGTACGGAGTCCCAGCCAGGTCCGTTCCAATGCGCGCAGCTGCTCGTTCACCTGTTCCTCCCCCTCCGTCGGCAGCTGCCCGGCGAGGGTTCGCCTGCGGTACTCGTCCCAGTCGCGGACGTTCCACCAGCGGTGGGGCGGGTCGAACGAATGGGCACCCGGACCGAGGCCCAGATATGGCGCACCGGTCCAGTAGGCGCCGTTGTGCCGAGAAACGCGTCCGGGACGGGCGAAGTTGGACACCTCGTAGTGTTCGAAGCCGGCGGCCGTAAGCCGCTCTGCCGCCCGCAGGTATTCCGCCTCGTAAGTATCGTCCGGTGGCAGCGTCTCGCGACCGTCGCGAACCCACCGTCCGAGAGGGGTTGCCGGCTCGGCAGTCAGGCCATAGAGCGCGACGTGGTCGGGGCTGAGGTCGAGGGCGCGATCCAGGTCGGCGTCCCAGTCCCGTCGGAGCCGGGTCGGCAATCCGAAAATGAGGTCGAGGCCGATGTTCCCGAAGCCGGCGGATCGGGCTGCAGCCACCGCGTGGGCGGGTCCGTCGGGACCGTGCAGCCGGCCCATCCAGCGGAGGACCTCGGGGTCGAAGCTTTGGGCCCCGAAGCTGAGCCGGTTCACTCCAGCGGCGAGCCACTCCTCCGCCAGTGGGGCAGTGAAGCTCTCCGGGTTGGCCTCGACCGTCCATTCGACCGTCGGATCCCACTCGAAGTGGCGGTTCAGCCTGTCGACGAGCGCCTCCATGCCGCCCGTTCCCAACAACGACGGGGTGCCACCGCCGAGATAGACGGTTTGCAGCTTCCGCCGCGGGCTCCCCTCGCCGAGACGAAGCCGCAGCTCGGCTTCCAGCGCGCCGAGCCAGGCGTCGATCGGTGGTTCGCGCGTCGCCGTGACGGCGAAGTCGCAGTAGCTGCAGCGACGCAAGCAGAACGGAACGTGGATGTAGAGGTGCGCGAACATCACGCCGCTGCTACCCCGTCGGCAGCGTCCCGGTTGCCCGGGCCCGCACGGCCTCGAACCGTGCGCCAGGCAGACGGCGCACGCGCCCCGCGATCTCGAGGTCCAGGAGCAGGCCGGCCGCCTCGGCGGCCGACAGTCCCGCCGCGGCCGCCAGATCGTCGAGCGGCAGGGGCACATCGGCGAGGGCGGCGAGCAGCCTGCACTCCGAATGATCGGGGCTTGCCGGCATGGACTCCGCGCGCTCGGGCGGCAGAGGCAGACCCAGCGCGTGGTGCACATCGTCCGGCGTGGCGATGAAGGTGGCGCCGTCCTGAAGCAGGTGGTTCGTACCCGCGCTCTGGGGTCGACCGATCGGGCCGGGCACGGCCATCACTTCGCGTCCGAGCTGTTCCGCGAAGTCCGACGTGCTCAGTGCGCCACTGCCGTGCCCTGCTTCCACGACGACGACACCCTGAGACAGCGCCGCGAGGATGCGGTTGCGAGCGACGAAATGGTGGCGTCGCGGCCCCGTCCCGGGCGGGTGCTCGCTCAACAACAGCCCGTGCGTTGCGATCTCCCGTTGCAGGGCGCGGTGCTCGCGCGGATAGACGACGTCGAGCCCAGTGCCCAGCACGGCGATCGTCGGCCCCCCCGCATCCAGCGCGGAACGGTGAGCGAGCCCATCGATGCCCCGCGCCATTCCGCTGATGACGGGCACGCCGGCGCGCCCCAGGCTGTCCGCCAACAGCCGTGTCGCGTCGGCGCCGTAGGACGTACACCGGCGTGTGCCCACGACGCCGACCGCCGGCGACTCGAGCAACTCCAATCGGCCCAGTGCGAATAGAGCAGGCGGTGGGTCCGTCAGGTGCAGCAGGCGCTCCGGATACCCGGGCCCACCGAGGATCAGGACGTCGATGGGCGTCGCATCGATCGTGGCGGCCCAGCGCGCGGCCTGTGCGCGCGTCCCCGCCGCGTCGAGACCGGCCCGCAGAGGTTCGGAGAAATCGGTCGCAGCGTGACGGAGCACGGCGCGCGCGCTGCCACGACGCAGGAGCGCGCGACGCAGCGTCACGCAGCCGAGTCGCGGCGTGGCGAGGAGCAGCAGGAGCGCGCGAACCTCGTCGCTCGAGGCGCTCCGCCTCAT
>JBFJPA010000167.1:0-8781 GCA_041617355.1 Longimicrobiales bacterium | reverse complement strand
GAGGGCCGCGTCACGAGCGGATCCATTGCGCTTCGAACGCAATTGCCCGCGCACATGGCGCCGATCGAGACGGACGCCCATCGTTTGCGTCAGGTGCTGATCAATCTGGTCGGCAATGCCATCAAGTTCACTGAGGCAGGCGAAGTCGTGGTATCAGTGGAAGCCGACGCGGAAACGGGCGCACCGCAGCGCATCGATGTGACCGACACGGGCGTAGGCATTCCGGCCGATCGCATCGAAGTGATCTTCGAGGCGTTCGAGCAGGCGGACCGGAGCACGGCAAGGCGCTTCGGCGGGTCGGGCCTCGGCCTGAGCATTTCGCGCGGCCTGTGCGAGCAGCTCGGCTTCACGCTTTCGGCGGTCAGCGAGGTCGGCAAGGGCTCGACGTTCACGGTCCAGCTGCAGCCATCGGGCCGTGCCGCGGCCGAGGGGTTCGTCCATGCGTGAGGTCGCCCGGCGGTTCGCACTCGCCGCCTCGCTCTTCGTCGCGGTCGCGCCGGCCGCCGCGCAGCGAGCCACGGTCGCGACGGGCACGTCCGGCATTGTCAGTGCCGCCCACCCGCTCGCGGCCGATGCGGGCATCGCGGTCCTGCGCGCGGGCGGCACCGCCTTCGACGCGGCCGTCGCCATCGCGGCAACGCTCAACGTCGTCGAACCGAACATGTCTGGCATCGGCGGCTATGGCACGATCCTGGTCTACGATGCGCGGGAACGGCGTGTCCACTTCCTGAATCCGAGCGGACGCATCCCGCGGGCGGTCGACTCCGATGCGTTCCGGCCGCCGGCCCCGGAGTGGCGTGAGAACCGGCGAGGCGCGAAGGCGGTGTCCACGCCGGGCAATGCGAACGCATGGGAAACGCTCTGGCGTCGCTGGGGCGTGCGACCGTGGCCCACACTGTTCGAGACGGCCGTCCGTCTCGCCGAACGAGGCTTCCCCGTTTCACCCGCTCTGGCTGACGCGATCACCTCGGCCTGGGACGACTTCCCGGACGATGCGCGCCGCGTGTACGGACGTGACGGTGCGCCGCTCGCCGCCGGCGACTCGCTCGTGCAGCGTGACCTCGGCCACACCCTGCGACGGATCGCGGCGGACGGCGCGGCCGTCGTGCACGGCGGGTCGGTTGGCGCGGCCATCGATTCCGTGATGCGCGTGAAGGACGGGTTCCTCCGCATCTCGGACCTGCGCGAGAATCGCGCGGAATGGTGGGATCCCATCAGCATCCGCTATCGCGACCACGAGATCTACACGGCGGCGCCACCCGCGAACGCCTTTGATGCGCTGGTCCGGCTCGGCCTCATGTCGCGCTTCAACGCGCGGTCGCTCGGGCACAACTCCGTCCGTTACCTGCACCGTTTCGCCGAGGCGACGAAGCACGGTTTCTTCGTGCGGCTGCGGTGGGCAGGGGATCCGGAAGTGGCGCAGCCTCCGCTCGACTCGCTGCTCTCACCCGGGTACTGGGCAGCGCAGGTCGCGGCCATGGACACGGCGCGGGCCACGCCCTTCGCGCCGCCCGAATGGCTGCCGTCGGAGGCGTCGCACACGACGCACTTCGTCGTTGCGGACCGGTTCGGCAACATCGTCTCTGCGACCCAGACGCTGGGCAACAGCTTCGGCGCCCGCATCCTCGTGCCACGCACCGGCGTGTGGCTGAACAATTCGCTCGCGTACTCGACGTTCGAACCCAAGGGCAACCCGATGGATGCGCATGCGGGCCGGCGTAAGCTGTCGGGCGATGTGCCGGTGATCATCATGAAGGACGGCCGACCGGTCGCGGCGCTCGGCACGCCGGGCGGCCACACGATCGGTCAGACCGTGCCACAGATGGTGATGAACCTCGTCGACTTCGGCATGGACATCGGCGCGGCGCTCGCCGCACCACGCATCAGCTTCATCGAGCCGAACACGCTCGCCGTGGAAGCCGCGCTGCCGGACTCCGTGCGCGCCGGGCTCGCTGCGCGCGGCCACGCGCTGCGCGTCGTGAACGCGCTCGGCAATGCGCACGGCCTGAGCATCACTTGGGACGCAATGGGCCGGCCGGCGGTGTTCTCCGGTGCGGCCGACCCGCGCGGCGAGGGTGTGGCGCGCGGACTGGGGGGCGCGCGGTGACCGAACCGCTGACGCCAGATCCGACGCGACTCCGGCTGGTCACCCAGTCGGCGGCGGCCATCCTCGACGCACGCACGCCTGCGGCGCTGCGCACGATCCTCGAGAATACGTGCGAGCGCGTGCTCGCCATCGACGGGTTTACCTTCGCGATCTACGATGCGACGACGGAGCGCATCCAGGTCGTCGACGAATCGGATGCCCTGCCGGCCGCCGTTGCGGACACGGACTGGGAGATCGTCATTCGCAGCGGCCGCTCCACGTTCGTGAAGGATGGCTCCGGCGACCTGTTGGTCCCGCTCGTCGATGGAACCCGATCGCTTGGCGCGTTCCGCATTCGGCCGCGCGCGGATCGGCCGATCGAACCGCGGGACATCGTGTTGCTCGACGCCATTGCCGCACTCGGCGCGTCCGCCTTGCTCGTGCTGGATCGAATGGGCGATGCCCGTGCCGCGGAGACCGCCGCGCGTCGGCCGGCCGCGATGCGTGAGCTGGTTCAGCTCGTGACCGCAGCCGCCAACCAGGCGCTGAGCTTCGACGAAGCGGCCGGCGTGTGTCTCGCCGGCCTTTGCGAGGAGACCGGCTTCGCCGTGGGACACGCCTGGGTCCTCGCCGGCGCCGGCGAGTTCGTGTCCACCGGCGTGTTTCAGGTGCGGGACCTCGGCACGTGGGGTGCCCTCGTCGGCCGCATCGCCGGGCGCCGATTCCCGCACGACACCGGCCTGCCCGGCCTCGTCGCGTCGCGGGGCGGCCTCGTCCGAATCGTGGATGCGGCGCGCGATCCGTCCGTATCCGACCTGGCCCGGATGGGCGCTCGCGGCATCTGGGCCTTCCCCGTCCGTGCCGGCCGCGAGGTTGGCGCGGTGCTCGCTCTCTTTTCGCCACTGCCCCTGCAACGCGACCACGTCCTTGACGCGGCCGCCACGCGTCTCGCGGACGCGCTCGGCCACGTGCTCGTGCGCGACCGGGCGGAGGCCGCCGCTCGGCTCCGCACCCTGCTTCTCGAGGGCGCCGGTCAGGCCATCATCGGCAGTGATGCCCAGCACCGCATCACGGTGTGGAATCACGCCGCCGAACTGCTGTTCGGCTGGAGTCGCGAGGAAGTGCTGGGTCGCATCGACAGCGAATTCATTCGCGTCCGCGCCGAGCCCGGCCAGACCGCCGAGATCACACAACGGCTCGCCGCCGGCCAGCCCTGGGAAGGCGAGTACGAAGTGACCCGCCGCGACGGCTCGACGGTGCCCGTGCTGATCAGCGGCGCAGCCGTCGGCGATGACGCGACGGGGCCCGCCGGTTACGTCGGCATCGCCGTCGATCTGCGGCGCAGTGTCGCCGCAGAGCGGCAGCGCCGTCAGTCCTTCGCCATGGATGCCGTCGGCCGGCTCGCCGGCGCTGTCGCCCACGACTTCAACAACCTGCTCACCGGCATCAAGGGCGTCGCGCAGCTACTCCTCGATGATCTCCCGTCCGACAGCCCGATCCGGCCCGACTTGCAGGAGATCTCGGGTGCCGCGGAGCGCGCCGCGTCGCTGACGGCGAGGCTGCTCGCGTTCGGGCGGCGACTCGTGCTGCGGCCGCGCGTCGTCGAACCCGCCAGTCTGATTCGGAGTGCGGAGATCGCTTTGCGTAGGGCGGCCGGTCCCGACAACGAACTGGCCCTCGACCTGGACACGCGCAGCGGCCCCGTCGTGATCGACCCGAACCAGCTCGAGCGCGCGCTCATCGACCTCGTCGCGCGAGCCCGCCGCGTCACGCCGTCCGGCAGCGCCATCACCATTCGCAGTGGCCGCATCCGCCTGGGTCCGACCGAGGCGCGTGCATTCGGTGATCTCAAGCCCGGCGACTGGGTCACGATCGACGTGATCGACACGGGCCCGCCGCTCGCGCCGGATGTGCTCGACCGTCTGTTCGAACCGGCGCCGGCCGGCGCCCACGGCCTCGACTCCGAGCTCGGCCTCGGCACCGCGTACGGCGTCATCCGCCAGAGCGATGGCGTCATCGCCGTCGATACCTCGAGCGCGACCGGCACGACCGTCCGCATCTGGTTGCCGCTCGTCGAGACGAAGGCGGAGCCGACATTGGCATCCGGTGATGCGCCGATTCAGGGGGGCGATGAAACCGTCCTGCTCGTCGAGGACGAGCCGACCGTCCGCAGCCTCGCGCGCAAAGTCCTCGTCCGCCTCGGATACGACGTCCTCGAAGCCGCGGACGGCATCGAAGCCCTCGCCCGGTTCGAGCGCGACCCCGATGCCATCGACCTCGTCATCACCGACGTGATCATGCCGTCCATGGGCGGACCCGAGCTCGTCCGCCGACTCCGCGCGCTCAGGGCCGACCTGCCCGTCCTGCTCATGTCCGGCTACACGGATGACGCGACGTTGCGACGCGGCTTCGCTCGGTCCGATGATGTCTTCCTCGAAAAGCCCTTCTCGCCCGCGACTCTGGCACAGAAGGTCCGGTCCCTGCTCGACATCCACGCCACCCGCGGCTGACGGACGGCCCAGGAGACGGGCACCTTTTTGCCGTGTTCTCGGTTTGTTCTCTCGGACGACGATGAGAGGAGACCGAGCATGGTGCCGCGTTACGTGCGTGTTTTCATCCCCTGCCTGCTGCTGCTCGCGACCGCGAGTGCCGGCAGCGCCCAGACGCGTTTCGACCATTCCCCGTTCGGCGCCCTGCTGCGCCGACACGTACACGACGGATTCGTCGACTATCAGGCGTTCCGCCAAGCGCCGGAGTTCGCCGGGTACCTCGATGCGCTCGCGCGCTTCGACCCGGCCGTCCTCGGTCGCGACGATCGGCTCGCGTTCTGGATCAACGCGTACAATGCGTACACGATCGCCCTCATCCTCAAGCACAATGAGACCGAGTCGATCCGCAACATCAACAAGTCGCTCGGCATCTTCAAAGGCCTCGGCCCGTGGAACGAAAGGATCGCGGTCATCGGTGGCAGGGCCTACGGCCTCGACCACATCGAGCAGAAGATCATTCGCCCGGAGTTCCGCGAGCCGCGCATCCACTTCGCGCTCGTCTGCGCCGCCATCGGCTGTCCGCCGCTCCGCACCGAAGCGTATGTCGGCGATCGCCTCGATGCGCAGCTGGACGATCAGGCCCGGATCTTCCTCGTCGAAACGCCGGAAAAAAACCGCGTGGACGTCGAGAACCGCCGCGTCTTCGTCAGCGAGGTTTTCCGTTTCCGCGACTACGAGAACGACTTTGGAGGGAACGACGCCGCGATCGGCCGCTACATCGCGCAATTCTGGCCGGCGGGTCCCGAGCGGGACGTGCTGGAAAGCGGAGCGTTCGAGCTATCGTATACGCACTACGATTGGACACTCAACAGCGTCGACCAGCGAGGCCGGTAGAACACCCTCGAGCCCATCCGGCTGGACGTCCAGAGCCCACCTACGTACGAGGCCCCCGGTGGCCGGTGACCCTGTCCGGAGGTCCTCATGCGTTCGATGCTCGCCCCGCTCCTCGCGCTCACGACGGCGTTCCCGCTGGCGGCGCAGCAAACTGGCGATGTGACGCGGGTCGCCCGACTCGCTGCCGAGCCAGCGTCTCTGACCCTGGTGCTGGGTGAGGCAGCGCCGCTGCACATCACGGCCGTCGACGCGCAGGGTCGGATCCTCGACGTGCCCGTGCGGGTCGTCGCGCCGCGGGGCGCCCTCCGATACAGTGATGGGACGGTAACGGCGCTGGAGGCTGGCCGTCACGAGATCATTGCTACGTTGGTCGTGCCGCCCGGCGCCGGTGTCGAGCCGCTCACGCTTCGCGTGCCCGTCACGGTTGGCCTGCCCCCCGTCACGCGCGTCGAGATCGTTGCCGCGCCCGGCCGTCTTTTCCGCGGCACGACGCTCGCCCACTCGGCGCGTGGGCTGCACGCGGATGGCTCTGCGCGGAGCGGCAGCGACGTGCGGTGGACCAGCTCGGACGAACGAATCGCCTCGGTCGATGCCTACGGGAACGTGACGGCCAATGCGGACGGCACGGTCCGCATCACGGCAACCATCGATGGCGTGTCGGCCACCGTCTCGCACGCGGTCATCGCACTGCCGGCTGCGCGGCTCGAGATCACGGGTGGCACGGAGACCGTCCGCACGGGTGATGTCCAGGTCTTCGCCGCGCGCGCCGTCGATGCCGCCGGCCGGATCGTCGCCGACGTACCCGTGACCTGGTCCCATACAGCCGTTCCGGCACAGGGCGAGATGGGCTCGTCCGCGCACGGCCAGCTCCGGGACGGCCGCTTCGTCGCGGACGTGCCGGGCGTCTATACGGTGCTCGCCAGCGCCGGCCCGCTCACGGCGCGCAAGAGCTTCCGCGTCACTCCGCGCGATGCCGTGCGCAAGCTTCGCGTCATCGGCCAGGGCAAGTCGGCGCGCGTGCGGACGACGGACCTGTGGCCGTTCGAGGGTCGCGATGGGCGTGACTATGCACTGACCGGCGCCAAGCTGTCCGATGGCTTCGCCTTCGTCTGGGACATTACGGACCCGGGCAACATCTTCAAGACCGACAGCATCCAAGTCGATGCGCGCACCATCAACGATGTGAAGGTCTCGCCGGACGGGCGGTATGGCGTGCTCACACGGGAGGGCGCGTCCGACCGTCGCAACGGCGTCATCATCCTCGACCTGTCCACGCCCGCACACCCGCGTGTCGCCTCCACATTCGACCAGGAACTGACCGGCGGCGTGCACAACGCCTTCGCCACGAACGACTACCTCTTCGCGGTCTCCGGCGGCGACAAGTACGTGATCATCGACGTTCGCGACATCGAGAATCCGAAATATGTCAGTGAGTACAATCACCCGGACAGCCGAATCCACGATGTCTGGGTGCATGACGGCGTTGCCTACTCGGCCGAATGGGGAACTGGCGTCGTCATCGTCGACGTCGGCAACGGAAAGTGGGGCGGCAGCATCGAGCACCCGCGGCTGGTGACGACCTACGCATTGCCGACGGGCGCGACGCACGCCGTGTTCCCGTACCGCCAGCGCGATACGGGCAAGTTCTATCTCTTCGTCGGTGACGAGATCATGTCCCGCCGCGGCCTCGCCATGGAGGGCCCGCCCGGGTCATGGTCCGAACGGTATGATGGCGGCAGCTACGCCGAGCGGTACGATCCCGCCACCGGAACGGGCGGCGTGCCACTCGCGACGACCGGCCACATCCAGGTCATCGACTTCACCGACCCCGAGCGCATCGAGATGGTCGCACGGTACGAGGTGACCGAGTATGGCACCCACAACATCTGGGTCGAGGACGACATGCTGTTCCAGGCGTATTACGAGGGCGGCCTGCGCGTCGTCGATGTGTCTGGCGAATTGATGGGCAACCTCTACACGCAGGGTCGCGAGATCGCCGTCTTCAAGCCGTTCGATCCGACCGGCTTCGTTTCGAACTCGCCCATGGTCTGGAGTGCGATTCCGTTCAAGGGCCACGTGTTCTTCGCCGACACGAACAGCGGCCTCTGGGCCGTCAAGATCGAGCCGAAGGAGCGGGCGGTCATGTAACGACCGGTCGAGCGCCGCCCTTCATGAGCCAGACCTGGGTCCGCAGCACCGCCGCCGGCGATCTGCTCGAGAGCTTCTTCGTCTCGGCGATCGTGGCGCTGATCTCCATCCGCTTCGCGCTGCACCTGACCGGCTACCCGCGGATCGGCGGCGCGACGTTGCACATCGCGCACATGCTGTGGGGCGGCCTGCTCATGCTCGTCGCGATCGTGATCCTGCTCGGCTTCCTGGGCAGCAGCACACGTGCGCTCGCCGCCATCATTGGCGGGATCGGGTTCGGCACGTTCATTGACGAGCTGGGCAAGTTCATCACGGCCGACAACGATTACTTCTTCCGCCCGGCGTTCTCCCTCATCTATGTCACGTTCGTCCTGCTCTACCTCGCCTTCCGCGCCATCCAGAAGCCCCGCCTGACGACGGTCGAACGTGTGGCCAACGCCCTCGAGCTGACGCTGGAAGCGGCACGCCATGATCTCGACGCCGACGAGAAGCGCCGCGCCCTCCGGCTGCTCGAGCGCGCGCCCGCCGAAGACCCGCTGGTCGGCGCGGTGCGTTCCGCGCTGGCGCGCATCGAGGTCGCCGAGCCGGCGCGACCCGGCTTCGCAACGCGCGCTCGTGTCTGGCTGCGCCGGTCGTACGGTGCGCTGGTCCGCCACCCGCTGTTCCGGACCGTCGTCGTGGCGGCCGCGACCTCTCTGGCCGCGATCGCCGTCGTGTCCACGATCCTGACTGCGTTCCGTTTCGAGGATCAGGGTCTCGACGCGTCCGAGATTGCCGTACTGATCGCGCGCTTCGTGCCCGCCGTCATCCTGCTCGTCGGCGTGTGGCGTCTGCCGCGGTCACGGCTCGCGGCGTGGCACACGTTCCACAGCGCGGTCCTCTTCCAGATCTTCGTCACACGCGTCGTCACGTTCTACGTGGCGCAGCTGGGCGCCGTGCTCGGATTGGTCGCGGATATCATCGTGCTGTCGACCGTACGTGCCTTGATCCAGCAGGAGCGCGGTCTGCGTGCGGCGACGGCGAACGAAGAGCTGGTGGATCAGCCCGCGTCGAGGCGGTAGCCGACCTTCCGAACGGTCAGCAGGTGGCGGGGCTCGCCCGGATCGTCTTCCAGCTTGGCCCGAAGCGCCTTCATGTGGGCATCGACCGTGCGCGTCGATCCGG
>JBFJPA010000166.1:0-8810 GCA_041617355.1 Longimicrobiales bacterium | reverse complement strand
GCACCGGCCCGAGCTGGTCTTCTTTCTGGCTGGCGCGGACCCGTTTCACGGCGATCGACTGGGGCGCCTGGCCGTGACGAAAGAAGGACTGAGGGCACGCGATCAGGCCGTATTCGACGCGTGCCTCGCCGCCGGCGCCGCCGTCGTGACGGTCATGTCCGGTGGCTACGCCGCCGTCATCGAGGACACGGTCGACATCCATGCGGCGACGGTGCTGGAGGCGGCGCGCCGATCGGAGCGGGTCACGTCGCGCGGCGGGGCGCCGGGATCACCGTGAGCACGATGCGAAAGATGGGGAACCGCCGCGCGTGCCCTTCCAGCCCGCACGCTGCGGCGAGGGATTCCAGCTCCTTCGGCGTGTAGCCGCGACGCACCGACACGGGCGCATCGTGCCGTGTGAGCGGATTGCGTCGCCAGAGCGTCGCGGCCAGCAGTCGCGCGCCGATCCAGTGCAGCACGTTGCGCTCGAGTTCGCCGATGATGACGGCCCGTTTTGCGACGCGAGCCATCTCGCGCAGCGCCTGCGCCTGCGCGTCGTCCGGCACATGGTGCAGGATCAGCGTCGCGACCACGAAGTCGATGGACGCATCGGGGAACGGAAGCGCCCGGGCATCGCCTTGGAGGAGGGGCAGCGTCGGCGCGAGCCTGCGCGCGACCTCGAGGCTCTCGGCGTTCGCGTCGAGGCCGACCGGCCGGATCGTCGCGCCGCGATCGGCCGCCGCTCGCACGAGCTGGTGCAGCACCTCGCCCGATCCCGTGCCGATGTCGAGCAGCGTAAGTGGCCCGCGCGCATCGCGTAAGAAGCCGGACAGCGCCCTCACGATGGAGCGCGTGCCGCCCAGCCAGTCGTTGGCGCCCGTGACGTGAGCGAGGCTGGCCGCCAACACGTCAGGGTCGTGGCCGGTTCGGTCCAGCTCTTCCGGCGCCCACGGGCTGCGCTGGAGCAGCGTCATGGCGCGCGCAGCGCAGGCTCGACGTGGACCACGACGTCGCGGGCACCGAGCCGAGCCACGATGCGACGCTCGACGTCGTCGGCGATTTGATGTGCGGCTTCGACGTTGAGCGAGCGGTCGACCGTGACCGTCAGCTCGGCGAAGACTTCGCCCTGGCGGCCCCGCGAACGGACGTCGAGCACATCGACGACGCCGCTGGCCTCACGCGCGATCTCCCGAATCGTGTCGCCGGCGACCGCCCGTTCATCGACGAGGATGGGAACGGTCCGGCTGAGAATGCGCCAGCCGGCGTTGGCGATGATCGCCGCCACGAACAGAGTGAACAGCGCGTCCGCGGCGGGATACCCGAGTGCGACGAGACCCAGGCCGACGAGCACCGTCGCCGAAGCGTACACATCGGAGCGCGTGTGCGCGGCATCGGCGACGAGGATATCGCTGCCGAGCTCGAGACCCTGTCGCAGCTCGTAGCGCGCGACCGCCCAGCTGACGACGCTCGAGACGATCATCGTCCCGACGACGAGCGCCGTCACATTCGGATCGCCCGCGCCGGTCACGAGCCGGCGGATCGCGCCGCGGCAGAGCTCGTACACGGTCACGGACAGGAACGCGACGATGGCGACGGCGCCGAGCGTCTCGAACTTGCCGTGTCCATAGGGGTGGTCCTCGTCGGGCTCCTTGGCGGCGACGCGCGTGAGGGCGAGCGCCAGCACGTTGTTCCACGCGTCGGTCGATGAGTGCGCGGCCTCGGCCATGACGCTCAGCACGTTCGCGGCGGCGCCGACGGCGAGCTTGGCGACGACGACGGCGAGATTCGCGAACAGCGTCACCCAGAGGACCCGCCGGATGCGGGCCGAGCGCAGCGCGCGATCGAGGGCGGGCTGGGCGGCCATCAGGGGACGTCCCGCGCGGCGCGCACCGACGCGGCCGCGTCATCGAGCTCGCGGCGCAGACCCTCCAGCGCGTCGCCCACGTCGATGCCCGCGCCGTGCAGGACGCGGCCGCGTACCGCGGTCAGCACCACATCGGCTCCACGCGCGGCGTGGACGACGGCTGCGACCGGATCGTGTACGGGCTGCACGTGAGGTCCCGTCAGCGCAACCGCGCACAGGTCGGCGTCCTTGCCAGGCTCGAGCGAGCCGATCCGGTCGGCGAGCCCGAGCGCGGCCGCGCCGCCGAGCGTGGCCAGCCGCAGTGCCCGCGCGGCCGGCAATGTGCCGGCGTCCTGCCGCGTCGCACGCTGCAACAGCTGGGCGAGGCGCGCTTCCTCCAGCAGGTCGATGCGGTTGTTGCTCGCCACGGAATCGCTGCCCAGGCCGACCGCAATGCCGGCATCGAGCAGTTCGGCGAGCGGCGCCACGCCATGACCGAGTCGCGCGTTCGCGGCTGGACAGTGTGCCACCGACGCGCCCGACTCCGCCACGCGGCGAATGTCCTCGGCATCGACGCGGACGCAATGGATCAAGAGCGGCTTCGCGTCCAGCACACCGGTCCGTTCCAGTAGCTGAATGGTCGAGGCCGCGCGCTCGTTCACGGGGATGCCGCGATCCCGAAGCCGGTTCGCGAACGTGCCGGCACCGCGCGTGACCAGCGCCGATTCGTCGGCCGACTCCGCGGCGTGCACGGCAATGGGCAGATCTTCCCGGCGCGCATAGTCGGCCGCGCCGGCGAACAGCGCGTCGGAGACGGTATACGGCGCGTGTGGCGAGATGCCCACCCGGACGAGGTCCGTCTCCTCCCGACGCATCTCGGCCACGCGCGTCCGGAGCTCCGCGAGCGCTGGCTCCGCTCGCTCGGGCGCGGGGCCGAACACTTCGCGGTACACGATGCCGCGCAGACCGGCAGCGACGAGCGCCGGCAGCGCCGCGCCGGAATCTTCCGTGGCGGCCACCGTCGTCACACCGGCGCGAATACATTCGATGCAGGTCCAGCGGGCGCCCGCCGCATGGACGGCGTCCAGCGGAGCCGCCCGGCGCACGCGGAGCAGCGTGGCGATCCAGTCGGGAAAGCTCAGGTCCTCGAGCAGGCCGCGGAACGCCGCGAGCTCAGGGTGCGCGTGCGCATTGACCAGACCGGGCAGCAACGCAGCCTCGCCAAGCGCGATGGTCTGGGCGGATTCGGGTCGGCCGACACGCGCGTCGGGACCGACATCGAGGATCCTGCCGGACCCATCAATGAGCAGTGCGCCATCCGCGATCGGAGGCGAGGCGATGGGAAGCACCCAACGGGCGGAAACGCGAAGCACGCCGGATGATAGGGCGCTGTGCGCGAGGCCGAAACGCCGCCTCAGCGATTGCGCACGTCGAAGAGCCGGCCGCCGATGATGGCCGGCCGCGCCCGGGCCAGCTGCGGATCGATCTCGCGCTGTCCAATGCCCAGCACCTCGCCGACGGAAAAGCGGAGCCGCACGTCGCCAAGGCGGGTCGAACCATCCAGCGGCCACGCGAAGTCGAGCCGGTACGTCGTGCGCCCGCCGGCCGGGAACGAGCTGCGGATCCCGAAGCCCGCCGCGCTGCGCCAGCCCGAGTCGGACCCGAACGGCGCATCGCCGGGGAACGTGCGCCCGACATCGGCGAACACCGTGAGGCCAGTGTCGAACAGGTCGCGCCACGGCCAACCGACGAAGATCCGGTCCTCGATGGAGAACACGACGCGGCGCCCGCCGGGGAAGCGCTCCAGGTCGTAGCCACGCACCGACCGCTCGCCGCCGAGCGTGAGCTGGAACGGCGTCGTCTCGTGCCATGCAGCGGCGGCCGCGGCCCGCAGCACCAGAGTGTGCCGGGGCAGCGCCGCACGTCGGAAGTAGGCGAGCAGTTCACCATCCAGGAGCACGTCGTCCCAGGAAGGATCGGCGGAGCGCGCGCTGCGGCGGGCGTCCCCGCGGGCGCGACCGGCCCAGAAGCCGCCGAACGCATGAAAGCCGACGTATCCGGTGCCGGCCATGAGCCAGTCGTGGCCGCCCCTGCGTTCGCTGAGCGTGCGGCCAAGGACGAGTCCGAACTCCGAGCCGATCCGCAGGTCCTGCTCGCCACGCATGCTGTCCAGGCCGCGCCGCTTCACCCACTCGATGTCCTGGTAGCCGAACAGCACGGAAAGGCGGACGTTCTCGCGCTCGTTACGCTGCGGCGACACGGCGGCGTTCTGCATCGAATCCGCGGGGACGCGATCATCGAAGTTGCCGGCCGGCGCGACCTGCAGGAGTCCGGGGAAGGTCAGCTGTTCGACGGTCAGCGAGCCGCCCAGCAGCAACGTGCGCCCCCGTTCACCCAGGCGGCGAACCAGGCTCGCGTCGAAGATCTCGTCGCGGAACGGCAGCAGCACGTGCGGCGATCCGAGCTGCGGATCATCGACGAAGATGTAGTCGAAGAACTGCTCCTCTCGCCGAAACGCGACACGGCCGGCGGTCCTGCCGATTTCGCCGAGGAACGGGTACGCCAGCTCGCTCCGCACGAAGGAGCCGGCGCGCGTCTTGCCCGCGGCGACACTGCCGTCCCAGCGCGTGCGGAACATCTGCGGGCTCGAGTACGCGAGGCCATAATCGCGCGTGACGTCACGCTCGAAGTAGAACGCACCAAACGTCCTGGCGTGGCCGAGCAGGTTCTTCTCGAACAGCCGCACGCCCTCCAGCTGGATGCCATTGTCGAAGCGGAGCCGGACGTCCAGCTGCGTGCTCCATTCGTCCCGTGTTCCGACGATGACGTGCCAGTTGCCGTCCGGCTGTGGCACGCCGAACACGTCGACGCGCGCGAAAACGCCGAAGTTGCGTAACAAGCGCTCGGATTCAGAGAGCAGGAACGGATCGTAGCAGTCGCCCGGCGCGAAGAGCAGCTCACGCTGCACGGTGCTTTCGCGTGTCGACACGTGCAACAGATTGGCGGCGCGATAGGCCCACTGAACGCGTGCGTCGAGCGCGGGATCGTCGGCGTCGAAGATGGAGCGCGTGTCGATGAAGATGAAGTCAATGCGGCCGGCGGGGCAGGGCTGCGGAACCTGGGCGGCGAGGGGCGTAGCGAAGGCGCACACGAGGGTGGCGGCGGCGACCTTCGCCCCACGCGCTCGGGCGCCAGATCGGCTTGACACGCCCGCGACCGCCCGCATAACCTTGCCTGTCCCCACTAGACGATGAACCGCTTCGCCCCGCGGCGGGAGCCTCTTCCTAACCTATTGAGGCGCAATTGGCTACGAAAGTATTGACCCGCGACCTGTCGGCGCAGGGCCTCGCGCCGCGCGGGACCGTTCACTGGAATCTGTCACCGGCCCGGCTCATCGAAAACGCGATCCGGCGAGGTGAAGGCGTGCTCACGCGTGATGGTTCGTTCGCCGCCATCACGAAGCCGCATACCGGGCGTTCACCCAACGACAAATTCGTCGTACGCGAGCCCGCGAGCGAGTCCCGGATCTGGTGGGGCACGGTCAACGTCGAATTCGCCGCAGAGAAATTCGAGCGGCTGCGCGACGATGTGCGGGCCCACCTCGAGCAGCACCAGGAACTGTTCGGCCGGGACGTCTTCGCCGGCGCAGATCCGGCCTATCGGCTGAACGTTCGCGTCATCACGCCGAACGCGTGGCAGAACCTGTTCGTGCAGAACATGTTCATCGAGCCGGACGCGGATGCGCTGGACGAGTTCGAGCCCGACTTCACGGTGTTGCACGCACCGGAATTCCAAGCCGATCCGGCGAAGCACGGCACGAGGAGCAGCACGTTCGTCGTACTGAACTTCGCGGAGCGCACGATTCTGATCGGCGGCACGCGTTACGCCGGCGAGATCAAGAAGTCGATTTTCACCGTCATGAACTACGTGCTGCCGCTGCGCGGCGTGTTGCCGATGCACTGTTCGGCGAACGTCGGCGCGCGCGGTGATGTCGCGTTGTTCTTCGGCCTGTCGGGCACGGGCAAGACGACGCTTTCGGCGGACCCGAACCGGCACCTGGTCGGCGACGATGAACACGGCTGGACCGACGACGGCATCTTCAATTTCGAAGGGGGCAACTACGCGAAGGTGATCCGGCTCTCGCCGGAGGGCGAGCCCCTGATTTACGCGGCGAGCTCACGCTTCGGCGCGATCTTGGAGAACGTCGTCGTCGACGAAGAGACGCGGGCTGTCGATTTTGACGATGACGCGCTCACCGAGAATACGCGCTCCTCCTACCCCATCGAGTTCATCGAAGGCGCCGTCGCCGATGGCCGGGCCGGCCACCCGCGGCACGTCATGTTCCTGACGGCCGATGCGTTCGGTGTGCTGCCGCCCATCTCGAAGCTGACGCGCGACCAGGCGATGTACCACTTCCTGTCCGGCTACACGGCGAAAGTGGCGGGCACGGAGCGTGGTGTGACGGAGCCGAAGGCCGCGTTCAGCGCGTGCTTTGGCGCGCCCTTCCTGCCGCTGCACCCGTCGGAGTATGCGCGGATGCTGGGTGAGAAGCTGGAGCAACACGGAGCCCAGGTGTGGCTGGTGAACACCGGCTGGACGGGCGGTCCCTACGGCGTTGGCCATCGCATGAAGCTCGCGCATACGCGATCGATGATCAGTGCGGCGCTGAGTGGGGCGCTCGACAAGGTCGAGACGCGTGTGGATCCCGTCTTCGGGCTGCATGTGCCGGTCCAGGTCGAGCACGTCCCGGGTGCGGTCCTGAACCCGCGCAGCACGTGGGAGGACGCATCGGCCTACGACAGCCAGGCCGCGAAGCTGACGAGCATGTTCCGTGAGAACTTCCAGAAATACGCGACCGAGGCCAGCGGGGCCGTCGCGCAGGCAGGCCCGCGCGGCTGAGATCCGGCGACACGGGTGGAGCGGGGCAGAGCCGGGATCGCTGTAGCGATCCCGGCTCTGCTCGTGAGACCGTCCCGTTCGCGCCTCCCCCCGCCCCGGCCGTCGTCGTAGAATGCCCGCCATGCCGACATCGGTGACGATACGGGATCCGCTCTGGAACACGATTCGCCTGGAATCGGTGGCGATGCGCGTCGTCGACTCGCCCGCGTTCCAGCGGCTTCGCCACATCAAGCAGCTGGGTCTCGCGCACCTCGTCTATCCGGGTGCGACGCACACGCGCTTCGACCACGCGCTGGGCGTCTACCACCTGGCGGGTCGCGCGCTCGAGGGCATGGGCCGGCGCGGTGTTCTCGAACGTGTGCCGGCCGCCGACCGAACGCTCATTCCGCTCGCGGCCCTGCTTCACGACATCGGTCACTACCCCTTCTCTCACGCGCTCGAGGAGCTGGAGCGGGATCGCATCGCCGGCCACCACGAGGCGCTCGTCGGCCGGTTCCTCGCCGAAGCCGAGGTGTCGGCGGCGCTGCAGGACGTGGCGCCGGACGCCGGTCCGCGCATCGAGGCGTTGATCCGCGGCACGTCGCCGAGCCCGCTTCAGGGACTCGTCAGCGGCAGTCTCGACCTCGACAAGATCGAGTACCTCAAGCGGGATGCCCGCTTCTGCGGCGTGCCGTACGGCGAAGTGGACGTGGACCGGTTGCTGCAGACGCTGACGCTGGCCGCGCCGCCAGACGGCGGCCACCTCGAGGTCGCCGTCCACGAGAAGGGCGTGGCCGCGTTGGAATCGCTGCTGTTCGCGAAGTACCAGATGTTCCGAAACGTCTACTGGCACCACGCCGTCCGCGCGGCGACCGTGCTTTACAAGCGCATTGTCGATACCGCGCTGACGAACGGACTCATCGCGGCCGACGAACTGGTCGGCAAAACGGACGAAGGGCTGCTGTACCTCCTGCAGCAGCGCTGTTCGACGGTGGACGTGCCGGCATCGGAGCACGTGACGCGATGGCTGGCCGACCTGGCCGCCCGGCGGCTGCCGAAGCGAGTGGCGGAAGCGCGCGCTGCCGACGTGGGCGGCGGCGGAGACTGGCTGGAACCGGACTCGCGCCGGAAACGCGCGGTCGAGGATCGACTCGCGGCCGAGCTGGGTTTGCGGCCCGGCGATGCGTTCCTCGATTTCCCGGAAAAGTCCGCGATGTTCGGCTTGAACCTGCTGGTGCAGCGGACGGGTGGTGAGGTCCTGCGCATCGGACCGGCGGGGCAGTCCGGCCTGATCGGTTTGCCGCGGGTGGCGGATGAGCTGTATCGCACGGCTCGCGTGCTGCGCCTCTTCGCCCTGGGTGGCCGTCCGTCCGTCTCATCCGAGCGGCTGGCCTCGCTCGCCTCGCTGGACGCGGCGGACGTGGACGCGGCGCTGGCCAGCGGGCGCCCGCTGCTCGGGAGCTGAGGTCGACTGGCACGGGTCTGGCATCATCGTCTCGATCGACACTTGCACGGAGGCGCAGGCGGTGATGGACGGGATGGAACCCAAGCGCGTTGCCATTGACGCCGATGCGACGACGGGAAGAACGAACGGCCCCGGTGGCGTGACGCCGTGCCGGACGTGATGCCGTCCGACGCAGGTCAGGCCGTCGGTGCGGCCGCGTCGTTCCGCATGCTGGCCGACGCCGCGCCGGTCATGTTATGGACCGCGGATGCGAACGGCCGGCGCGTCTTCTTCAACGCCGCGTGGTACGACTTCACCGGTTGGCCTCGAGGCGAGGCGCCGGCCGAGGACTGGCCGGACGCCATCCATGAGGAGGATCGCGCATCCTGCCTCGACGCCTATCGCGTAGCCATCCAACGCAGAGAGTCGTTCCGCGCCCAGTACCGGCTGCGACATGCGGATGGCGCATACCGCTGGGTGCTCGACGCCGGAACGCCGCGCATCGCGGCGGACGGCGAGCTGACGGGGTACGTGGGCTCGTGTGTCGACGTCCAGGATCGGGTCGACGAACGGCGCGCCTTCGAGACCGGCACGGCCGAGCTGGTCCGGCTCGCGGCGCAGCTACAGATCGCGCTCGATGAGCTGCGCGCGCGCTCCGCCGATGCG
>JBFJPA010000165.1:0-8841 GCA_041617355.1 Longimicrobiales bacterium | reverse complement strand
TCGGGCTCGAGCAGCGTGTCCGGCTGGGCGGGTGGCGAGGCGGCGATGGCTTCGGTGCGCAGCTCGCCTATGGGCCGCACGGGCGTGATGCGGAAGGTGACGCCCGCTTCCGTGCCGACGTCGCGCCGCGGAAAGACGACGCCTTCCAGCGATACCTGCGTGACCCGTCCGTCGGCGGCGCGCGCGAACGTGAGCCGTTCGCCGTCGTACAGTCCGCGCGCGGGGAAGCGGAACACGTCCAACGACACTTCCTCCAGCGGATACAGGAAGAACCACTCGATCAGCGCGTGCAGTCGTCCGGCGCGCTCGAGGATATACAGCGTGTTGTGGTCCCAGCCGTATTCGCCGATGAGCGGAAGCCAGCGATCCGGCGGCGGTGGCGGCGCCTCCGTCACGGGCGTGCGGCGCAACGTATCGGCGCCGACCAGCAGGAGCGTATCACCGATCGGCAGGACCCGTGATCCAAACGCGAGCCGGTCATCCGCGATCAGCGTGTCACTGCGAGCGCGCAGCTCGACGCGGTAGCCGCCGCGCAACGGGGTCAGGAAGAGCCGATCGGATCGTGCGACGAGCTCGGCGCCGGTGCCATCGGGACCCTCCCAGAGTCCTTCGAGCCGGTCGGCGAGGCGAGGCGGCAGCGCGTTGGTCGTGTCGGGCGCGGGCAGGGGCTGGCCCGCCCGGGCGGCGAGCATCAGGCGCAGCGCGTATTCGGCGATCCGTTCGACGACGATGTTGGCGATGTCGGTCGTCGTGACGACAGCCGCGCCGAGCTTCTCATCGGGCAACGCCGCCAGCTCGGTCGCGAAGCCGTAGATCGCGCCACCGTGTCCGACCGTACGGTGGCCATCCAGTTCGCCGATCGCGAAGCCGATGCCGAATCCGGTCGTCGCATCCGCCGGCGCGTACTGCGGCGTCCACATCGTGTCGATCAGCGCGGCCGAGAGCACGCGCCCATTCGGTCCTTCGCCGCCGTCGAACAACACGGTCAGGAAGCGGGCCAGCTCCTCGACGGTCGAGTACATGCTGCCGGCTGGCGCCATGCCGAGCGGGAACGTCGGCGCCGGGAACATTCGGCCGTCGAGCGTCCACATGGTGGCCGCCGCGAGGTCCTCCATCAGGTCGGCGCGCGCCTCGAACGAGCTCCTCGTGAGACCGGCGGGCCGGAGCACGGTCCGATCGAGCGCTTCGGCGAACGGCCGGCCCGACACGATCTCGAGCACGTGGCCGACCACGGCGATGCCTGCGTTCGAATACTTGGTCCGTTCGCCGGGCGCGTAAACGAGCGTCGTCGCGTTCAGGCTTTCGACCGTGGCTTCGAGCGTCGGCGATGTGTCATCGAAGTAGTGGCCGACGGGCGGCTCGCGTACGAGCCCGGCCCGGTGCGACATGAGTTGCCGGAGCGTAATGGGCGTGCCGTACGGATTCGAGGGCGCGAAGTCCGGCAGGTAGCGCGTGATGGGCGTGTCGAGATCGACCTCGCCCCGCTCGACGCGCTGCATGATCGCGATGTCCGTGAACAGCTTGGACACGGAGCCTACGCGGTGCACGGTGTGTGCGCTGGCCGCGGTGGAATCGGCCGGCCGCGCCATGCCGAAGCCACGGCTCCAGACGGTACGGTCGCCGTCGACCAGCGCGATCGAGACGGCGTCCAGAGCCTTGCGCTCCATCTCGGCGAGGATGAACGCCTCGAGGTGGGCGACCGCCTCGACATATGGCTCGGCGACAGTCGGAGCACGGTCGGCCGGTGCGCAGGCGGCCAGCGTCGCGATCGCGATGGCGGCGGCCGCACGCGACCCGGTGACGCCTCGCGCTGTCGCCACTACCAGCTACCGCGCTCGCCGGCGGTACGGATCGCGCCGCGCAGGCGAACGGCCGCGTTTCGCCAGTTCGTCTGAACGGCCAGCTGCGCACCGTCCGGCTCACCCGCCGCGATGGCATCCAGGATGACCTGGTGCTCGCTGACGCTCGTCGCGATCTCCTCTGTCAGGACGGCGATATAGAGACGGATGTAGCGCTCTGCTTGCGGCTTGATGGCATCGTGCAGGGCGAGCAGGCGGGGACCCGCGCCGGCCTCCGTATAATGCCGGTGAAAGTGCGTATCCAGTGCGAACAGTTCGTTCGCGTCGGCGCCCGGTGTGCGCGCCATCTGCAGGTATGCGTCGTTCGTCTTCTGCAGTTCCGCCGCGAGGGCCTGCCGATCCGTCTTCGGCAGCTCCGCGGCCCAGCGCGCCGCCAGTCCTTCCACTTCCCCGACGATCGCGAACAGCTCGCGCGCATCCTCCTGCGTCAATGGTGCGACCGACGGACGCGATTGACGCCCTTCCGAGGGCGCGAGAATGTACCCTTCCTGCTGCAGCCGCTGCAGCGCCGCACGAACGGGCGTGCGACTCACGCCCAAACGCTCGGCGACCTCCGTCTCGACGATGCGCGTACCTGGCGCGAGCCGGCCATGCACGATCAACTCACGCAAGCGCTCGTACGCCTGCGTCGAGCGGTCCACTCCCCGTTTCCGGCCCGTTTCTCTCGATTTCTCGGCTGACGGCGTCATCGGCGTCTTCGAGCGGAAGGAATCCGTGCGGCCAGGCGCCGCGGTTGGCCCGCCAACGGTACGCCCCTGCGTTCCCACCGGCAACCGCACCCGCGCCCATTCGCGGGGTCCGGGACCCGACCCTCGCCCTCGCCGTCGCCGTCCCCCCCTCTCCCTTCGTATACTGGCAAGTGCATCCTCAATGGAAAGGCGCGATGGCCATGGCGCTCCGCATCGACCGACTCATTCTGCGCGAGATCCACCTCGCGCTGCGCGAGCCGTTTCGCATTTCGTCCGGCGAAGTCAGGGAGCGACGAATCCTGCTGGTCGAGACCCGCGCGGAGGGTGAGCTCGTCGGCTGGTCCGAATGCGTTGCCGGCGAGTGGCCC
Organism: Longimicrobiales bacterium; assembly: GCA_041617355.1. GTDB lineage: Bacteria > Gemmatimonadota > Gemmatimonadetes > Longimicrobiales > RSA9 > JBFJPA01. Next base: position 5,925 of record JBFJPA010000165.1, on the reverse strand, counting down.
AACTACAGCCCCGAAACCATCGACACGGCGTGGCTCGCCATCAAGGCCTGGCTCGGCCCCCGCTTGGTCGGCCGCACGGTGGACGAGCCGGCCGATGTGTGGCCGCTGCTCGACCGCGACGTGCGCGGCCACCGCATGGCGAAAGCCGCACTCGAGATGGGGGTCTGGGAGTTGTGGTCGCGCGCCGCGGGCCGGTCGTTGTCCGAACAGCTCGGCGGCACCCGCGAACGTGTGGATGTCGGCATCTCGATCGGCATCCAGGACTCGCCGACCGCGCTCGTGGAACGCGCGAAGGCGGCGGTGGCCGCCGGCTATCGCAAGATCAAGCTGAAGATCGAGCCTCGCCGCGATGTCGCGTACGTCAAGGCTGTGCGCGACGAAGTCGGCCCCGACGTCGAGCTGATGGCGGACGCGAATTCCGCGTATCGCATCGAAGACGCGGAAACGCTCGCGCGGCTGGATGGCCTGGGCCTGATGATGATCGAGCAGCCGCTCGAGCCCGATGACCTCGTCCGCCACGCTCGCCTGCAGGAGCAATTGCGCACACCGCTTTGTCTCGACGAGTCGATCACGTCGCCGGCCCGGGCCGAAGACATGATCGCGCTCAAGAGCGCCTGCATCGTCAACATCAAGCCCGGCCGTGTGGGAGGCTTCGCGCAGTCGATCGCGATCCACGATCTGTGCGCCCGGCACGGCATTCCAGTCTGGTGCGGCGGCATGCTGGAGAGCGGCATCGGCCGCGCGCACAACGTGGCGCTGGCGTCGCTGCCCAACTTCAGCCTTCCGGGCGACCTGTCCCCCAGCGCGCGCTACTGGGAGCGTGACATCGTCACGCCGGAATGGACGATGGAGTCGGACGGACGCGTACGCGTGCCGCGCGAGCGACCCGGGATGGGCGTGGACGTGGACCTCGGCCGCGTCGATGACCTGACCGTTCGCAGCGAGACGATCCCGTCGTGACCTCGGCCGCGTCGTGCCCGCACCGTTGATCGAGCTTCCACCGGTGCCCGCGCTAGACGCCGGTGAAGTGCACGTCTGGACGCTGGCGGTCGAAACGCTGGCCGCACGATTCGGTCCGGAGCCGGCCGTGCTCGCCGAGGAGGAGCGGTTGCGCGCGGCCCGCTTCCGGTTCGAGGCCGATCGCGCTCGCTATGTCGTGGGTCGAGCCGCGGCGCGTCACCTGATCGCGGCGTACGGCGGTGCGCGGGATCCGGCTGCGTTGCGGTTCCGTGCCGGCGCACACGGGAAGCCGGATCTCGACCCGCCTCGCCCGGACCTGCGCTTCAACTGGTCGCACTCCGGCGACCTCGCCATCTTCGCCGTAACGGCGGACGCGGATGTCGGCGTCGACGTCGAACGGACGCAACGGTTCAACGACCTCGAGGCGATTGCCGAGCGTGTCTTTTCCGCGCGCGAACTGGCCGAATTTCGAGGGCAGACGGGCGAGGCGCGGCGGATCGCGTTTTTCAACGGATGGACGCGCAAGGAGGCGTTCATCAAAGCCACGGGCGAGGGTCTCTCACGCTCGCTCGCTGGCTTCGATGTCGTGCTCGAGCCCGGCGCAGCGGTCGCCCTGCGTTCGATCGGCGGCAGCTCGGAGGAGGCGGCGACCTGGTCCATGCTCGCGTTCGAGCCCCAGCCGGGCTACGCGGCTGCCGTCGCCGTAGCCGCACCCGCGATCAGCCTACGGCTTCTCGACTGGGCGGATTGAGCCGCGCGCGCTCCTGCCGCACACCCAGCGCCGTGAACAGGACGAACGATGCGGCCGCGGTGGCCAACGCGCCCGGCGGCGTCGGTAGCAGCCAGGGATCGAGCCCCGGGATCAGCACGAACGCCGCCATCCATGCCGCGCCGCCCAGCGCTGCCGTGGCTCGGCTCCTCGCGTAGAAGCCGAGCGGCGCCGCGAGCGCGAAGGTCCAGATCAAGGACACGAAGCGGGTGAACCAATCCTTGAGCGTGCCTCCGTTCAACAGCAGTCGCCAGCTGTGCGGCACATCGAGGCCGAGCTCACAGGCCTCGCGCAGACCCGCCCGCAGGCAGTGCCGGCCCGCCGTCCGCGTCGCCGTGATCGCGATCGTGTCGCCGCTCTGTAATCCGAAGAATGCGTCGCGCAGTCGAAGGTCCGGCCGGTCCAGCCGTACGTCTTCGGCGCGCAGCCGGTAGTGCAGCACGAGGTCATCGGACTGTGCCCCGATGAGCAGGATCTCCTGTTGCTCCTCATCATAGATCGCGAACATGCCCGCCAGCCGACGCGCGCGCTCCGCCACGACGACCCGGACGTCGATGTCGTCACCGCGCAGCAGGGCCGCGCGAACGGCATCCCGCGTCACGTCCGGCAAGCGGGACGTTCCAATCAACTCGATGGTACCGACGCGGCTCGCGACCATCGCGCCGCGATATTCCGCGAGATGGTCGAGGTCCGGGTTCCACATCGTGTACCACGGATGCGACGACAGCGAAGGCCGCACGAGCCACCCCGTGACGGCGGCAAGGCCAGGGATCGCGATCGCGAAGCCGAACGCCAACGTGAGCAGCGCCCGTCGCCCGGGCTTCAGCCACGAGCTCGCCTGCGCCACGATGTAGATCCCCAGGAGCGTGCCAACCGTATTGAAAAGCAGGTCGCCGACGCTCGCGTCCCGGCCCGGGATGCTGATCTGCGCCAGCTCGATGCCCGCCGAGAACAAAGCGCCCGCCAGCACGATGCCGCGTCGCGGTCCGAAGGCCAACGCGGCCAGCAGACCGACCGGCAGGAACAGCACGATATTGAGGGCCGTATCTGCGAGGCCACGTTCTCCGCAAATGAGACATCCGAAGAAACCCGGCGTCCTGGGTAAATGCTTCGTGGGCACCAGCGTCAGCATTAGAATGACGAGCACGAAGACGGCGAGCAACATCGCCGCGGCGCACGACCGTGCACGGTGACTCATGACGAATGCCGGTCTGGCGGCAGGACGCTCGACGCGCGGTTTTTCCCGCTAGGTTGTATCATTCAGCGGCCCCACAGTGTGGAGGTGGTGATGGCGTTCACGGAAGTGCTCGCGCGGTTCGGGTATCGGCACGAGGCCGAGCTGGCGCGCGGATACCTCGACGATGCCGGCATCGAGTCGATCATGACCGTCGACGATGCGGGAGGAAATCTCGGTGTCACGCTCGAGAACGAGGCCTTGCTGCTGGTCCGAGCCGACGACGCCGAGCGGGCGCGTGGCGTCTTGCAGGAGGCAGGAATGATCGGCGATGAGGGCTGAGCCACGATTGTTCAGCGGCGCAGGACGGATTCGCGCGCGTACTCCAGGCAGACGCGGCAGGCGGGCACGCCGCGTCGCTCGGCCTCCGGCTCGACGGTCCGGTCGATCCAATCGAGGAAGCGCCGCCGTTTCGCCGTGATCGCCTCGACCGGATCATCGATCCTGCCCAGCTCATAAACCGGAGCCCGGGTCTCTGCCGCGAACGCGCAGGCGTGCACGGACCCGTCGCTGCGGAAGGTCGGATGGCAACGCGCACAGCGACCGCCGAAGTTGGGCGCGTCTGCGAGCGGCCCTTCGGCGCAGCCCTGCTCTGCACCGCCCACCGGCAACACGTCTTGGTGACCGAGCCATAACCTGCCCGGGTTCACACGCGCCCACTCGAGCAGCTCGCGCTTTCGCGATGCCGGGATCGGCTCGGCTCCCTGTCCGTGCCAGATCGCGTGGTTCAGGTACGCGTCGCTGCCGGGGTGCCGATCCGTCGGTGGGTCGGCCTCGAGCATGCGGATCAATCGCGTCGATTGGATCCCGTTGCTGAACACCGTCAACCGGCCGGCGTAACCGCCTGCGCGCAGCGCGGCCACGACGCCGATCAGGTCTTCGGCGTAAAGCGTCGGCTCACCGCCATAAAGCTTGATGCGGGCGTCGGGTCGGATGCGGGCCACGATCGCGTCGACGTCGGCGGAATCGAACGGGATGTACGAACCGCCCGGCCGGCCATCGACACAGCAGAACGTGCACGCGCGGTTGCACGCATTGCCGAAGTAGAGCATGACCTCGGCCAACCGCGGTTCCGACGGGTCCTCGCGAGACGCGCCGTGCGGACGGCGCTCGAGCACGGGGAGCGGCGCGCTGTTCATCCCGTCACGCCTTCGTCGATGAGTCGTTCGTAAACAGCGCGATACCGCGCGACCGCGTGTCGGCGTGCGGGGTCGGGCAGATATGCCGGAGCGAGCCGGTCCTGCACGCTCGCCAGCAGCGTGTGTGCACGTTCGGCATCGCCGCACGCGAGCAGCGCCGACATCACGGCCCCGCGCGCGCCGCACCACACGTCGTCAAGCGCGCGGACCGGTCGGTCCAGCACGTCGGCGAGGAGGGACGGCTCCAGCGTGCCGGCCCCGCCTCCGTAGGTTCGGATCTCGCTCAGCACGCCCCCTGCTCGCTCGAGTGATGGAAGCAATCGGGCCAGTTCGCACGCAACGCCCTGGGCCCACGCACGGGCGACACCGCCCGGAGCGGTCGAAGCCGTCAGGCCGGACAGCATGGCACGCGCGCCCGGCCGATCGATCGCTCCGCCGAACAGTGGAACACACCACAGCCCGTCGCGCCAGCACGGATCCGGCTCGAGGTCCGGTCGGCCATACCATGCGCGGAGGATGTCCAGCCCGTCCACACCAACGAGCAGGCCGGTCTCGACGTTCCAGCGGCCGGCCTCGGCCGCCGCCGTGAGCACGCGGCCTGCCGCCGCCTCCGGTCGTTCATTGACAACGATACCCAGGGAGATCGCCGATCCGATCGACAGGCCGGCGCTGCCCGCGTGCGTGATACCCGCACCCAGCATCTCGGCGTTCTTGTCCCCCGTCGTCACGTGCAACGCCACTCCCGATGGCAGCCGGGAGCTCGCGCGAATGGTGCCGACGCGCGCACCAACATCGACTTCCTTCGGCGCATCGAACGAGACGTCGAGCGCGCGCAACGTTTCCAGTGCGGCCGCCGACTGGTGGCGCGGCCGATTGCCCCGCGCCTCCACGGCCTCGCCCGTCCAGCGTTCGCTGAGATACGATGGGAGCGATCGCACGCGTATGTGCGTCGGCAACGAGCCCTCGACGGCCAGCGCATCCCACAGCGTGCCGTGCTGTGTGTGACGGACGTCGCGCCAGGAGACCAGATCGCCGAGCGGTGAGCCCGCGGCATCCAGCACGATCGCCGTGTCGCGCTGCGTTGTGAGCGCGAGCAGTCGGATCGGAGCTGTGCCGACGATGTCGCAGACGAGATCTTCGGTCTGCTCGACCAGCGCGTGCAAGGGTTGTGTCGCGATCGCGCCGTTCACGTGCAGTGCGGGCAGCCGGACCCGCGCCGCGCGCAGTATCTCGCCGTGAGCATCGAACAGCGCGGCCTTGGCCGCGGTCGTACCGACATCGATGCCCAGGAACGCGTCCACGTCGGCTTACCCGGTGGGTGGTGTCTCAGGCTCCGCGCCACCCGGTCGCAGCTTGCCGAGCAGGGCCGCGCCCGTCCGCTTCACCGAGCTAGCCATTCCCGTCACGGTTCCGGAGACGGCGCCCTTCGACGCGCCCCAGATTGCGCCGGCGACCGTGCGCGCACCGTCCAGCGCGATGGCGCCGAGCATCTGTGTGGCGAGCAGAACGGCCGACCGGCGAACGACGCCTTTGGGCTGTGCGACGACGGCCGCACAGTATTGCCTCGCGATGATGCCGACGCGAAGCGTGAGAAAGGCGTTGGCACTGCCGGTCATGACCGAGGTCACGACGAGCGTGGCTGCGGTCTGGAAGCCCGGGATCGCGCCGGCGGCGGAGCCGAGCACCGTCGACAGCACGGGCTGGATTTGCTCCGACAGATCGATCTCTTCCAGCTCGCTCGTGATCAGCGCGGTGGCCGCGACGTTGCCGTACAGCCGGACCATGTCGCGCAGGTTCGGTCGTTGGTAATAGATCTTGGCGAC
>JBFJPA010000164.1:0-8873 GCA_041617355.1 Longimicrobiales bacterium | reverse complement strand
ACTTGCTCGTCGGCTTCGTCGCCGTGCTCGTGCTCGGCGTCGTGCTCTCGGTCGTCGGGGCCGTGCTCGGTCTCGCCGTGGGCCTGGCCGGGCTCCTGCTCTTCAAGGTGGCACCACTGCTCTTGATCGGATATCTGGTCGTCCGCTTCCTCGGCCCGAAACGGAACAAGCTGAGCGACGCAGACCGGAAGTGGCTCGAGAGCTGAACAAGAAACAGTCGTGCAGCCACAGCGATCGGCCGGCGCGCCTGCGCCGGCCGATTCTTCGTGCTCAATGCGTGCGTACCACACGAACCGCGACGCCGCGGCCGACCTCGAGGCGTTCGGCGGCGCTGCCATCGCGGACCGAGATTTCGAGGTGTCCGGTCGACCCGATCAGGGCGAGGACGTCGCCCGAAGCGACATCCGCGTAGGTTTGCAGCACGGGACCCACGGTGTGTTCGCGCACCGCAACGTGAGCATGGCTCGGAATCCACGCTTCTGGGATGTTCGTCACGAGATTCCCGAACCGGTCGGACAGAACCACCTCGCCGACGATCTCATCGCCTGCCCGCCGTGGACGCGGAAGCTCGAGCCGTGTCGGGCTGTCGAGTGGTCCGCCGAACGCATCGAGGGGCACACCGCGGGCCAGGTGTGCGGCGGCCGGCGCAAAGATGTCGCGGCCATGGAACGTCGCGGACACGGGCGTCCGACGGAGCTCTGGGTTCGACAGCTCGACGGCGCGAAATCCACTGCCATCCAACAACGGCAATGTGAACACACCGTTGTCGGGACCAATGAAGAGGCGACCTTCGACCTCGAGTCCGATGCCGCGACGAGAACCGCCGACGCCGGGATCGACGACGACCACGTGAATGGTGTCGGCCGGATAGAGCCGCCAGTAGCGCGCCAGGGTCCACGCACCGGCCGCGATGTCTCCCGGAGAGATGTCGTGTGCGACGTCCTCGACGAACGCGTCGGGCTGGATCGCGGCGATGACTCCGCGCATGGCGGCAACGTAGCCATCGCGCCAGCCGAAATCCGTCAGCAGCGTGATGCGCCGGGGGCCGGCCATCGCGGGCTAGCCGGCGGCAGCGGTCGCTTCGACGGCGGCGAGCACGCGGTCGGCGATCTCCGCGAACGCGCGCCCGGCTGGTGAATCCGGGGCGCCGATGGCGGTCGGTCGCCCTTCGTCGCCGGCGCGCCGGACCTCCCCATCGAGCGGAACCTCGCCGAGGAGGGGCAGGTGCATGTCGTCCGCCAACACGCGGCCGCCACCGCGACCGAAGATGTCGGCGGCTTCACCGCAGTGCGGGCACACGAAGCCGCTCATGTTCTCGACGATCCCGAGCAACGGCGTCTTCACGCGCTCGAACATGCGTACGGCGCGTCGCACATCCCCGGTCGACACGTCCTGCGGCGTCGTGACGAGAATGGCGCCCTCGACGTTCACGGTCTGCACGAGCGAGAGCTGCGCGTCGCCGGTGCCGGGCGGCATGTCGATGATGAGGAAGTCCAGCTCGCCCCACTCGACCTGCTCGAGGAATTGCTTCAGAATGCCGGACACCAGCGGGCCCCGCATGATCGCCGGTTGCTCCTCCTCGAGAAGGAAGCCGATGCTCATCAGCTTGACGCCGTGCGCATCGAGCGGGACGATCTTTTCCTGGCCCTTCGCGCCGGTCACCTTCGGGCGCCGCTTTTCCCCGAACATCAACGGGATGTCCGGACCGTATACGTCGGCATCCAGCAATCCAACGCGCCGGCCTTTCGCGGCGAGAGACGCGGCCAGGTTGGCGGCGACGGTCGACTTGCCGACGCCGCCCTTGCCGCTGCTCACGGCGATGATGCGGCCGAGCTTGGCGGCCAGGCCCTCGTCCGGCGTCGGGGCCGGCACACTGCCCGGCCGCAGCGGACGCCCGCCCGAAGGCCCCGCCGCAGGCGCATTCGGCAGTCGCACATCGATCTTGACCTTTGTGACGCCCTCGACGGCCTCGACCGCCGTTCGCGCATCGCGCACGAGGCTCCCCGGGTCGTCGGGGCGGAGCAGGAACTGGAAGCGGACCACGCCGTCGGTATCGACGTCGAGGCCCTGCACCAGCGATTCCGCCAGCAGGCTGTTGCCATTCGCCGGGTGCTTGATCCGCGCCAGTGCGGCCGTCACGCGATCCAGCAAAACAGACCGTCCCGCCATGTCTCATCTCCACCAAGAAAAAGGCCGGCACCCCCGGGGCACCGGCCCAACGTTCGTTTTCGAGGCGCTCGCTAAAGCGCGAGAACGCCGCGCACCTCCGGTACCGCCGTCATGATGCGACGCTCGATGCCCTGTTTCAATGTCAGCATCGAGACGGGGCACGAACCGCAGGCGCCGAGCAATCGCAGCTGGACGATGCCGTCGTCTTCATCGTAATCGATGAACTCGACATCGCCCCCATCCGTGCGGATGGCCGGTCGGATCGTGTCCAGCACCTCCTCGATCTTGTCGCGCGCCGTCATCTCCTGCTCCTGGCGGTCTGCCCTCGTGGCCGATCCCGTGCACCAGCTCTTACCCCCGGATCCCGGGTCGGTTGCCTCGCCCCACGCCTTCATACTTTGCGCGAAATCGACTTCGCCTGGCTGAACAGCAGCAGGTAATCCGGGCCACCCGCCTTCGAGTCCGTGCCCGACATGTTGAATCCGCCAAACGGGTGGACCCCGACCATCGCGCCCGTACACTTGCGGTTGAAGTACAGATTGCCCACGTGGAACTCGACGGCCGCCCGCTCGATCCGGCTCTCATCTGTGGAGTACAATGCGCCGGTGAGCCCGAACTCCGTGCCATTCGCGATGTCCAGCGCCTCGTCGAAGTCGGCTGCACGGATGAACGCGAGGACGGGCCCGAAGATCTCTTCCTGCGCGATGCGAGCGTTTGGCTTGATGTCCGCGATAATCGTCGGCGGCAGGAAATACCCCTTGGCCGGATCCATTGACTCGCCGCCCAGCACGAGCCGGCCTTCCTGCTTCCCGATGGCGATGTAGCCCGAGATCTTGTTGAACGCCGGCTCGTCAATGACGGCACCCATGAAGGTGTCCGGCTCGGTCGGGTCGCCGACCTTCAGCTTCTTCGTGTGCTCCACGACCTTCTCCAGCACCGTGTCGTAGACCGAATCCACGACGATCGCGCGGGAGCAGGCCGAGCACTTCTGCCCCTGGAATCCGAATGCGGACGCGACGATGCCCTCGGCGGCCGCATCGAGGTCGGCCGTCTCATCCACGACGATCGCATCCTTGCCGCCCATTTCGAGCACCGTTCGCTTCAGCCAGATCTGACCTGGCTGCGGACGGGATGCTCGCTCGAAGATGCGCAGCCCGACTTCCTTGGAGCCGGTGAAGGCGACGAAGCGCGTGCGCGGACTGTCGACCAGCGCCTCTCCGACGACGCTGCCTGGGCCCGTCACCAGATTCACGACGCCCGGCGGAAGACCGGCCTCGTCGAGCAGCAGCTTCACGAACTTGTACGCGATGGTGGTCGACGTCTCGGCCGGCTTCAGCACGACCGTGTTGCCTGTGACGATGGCGGCCAGCGTCATGCCGCCGGCGATCGCGGCCGGGAAGTTCCATGGCGAGATGATGACGCCCGGCCCGAGCGGAATGTAGCGCAGCGAGGGCTCCTCGCCCGGGTACGGGTACACCCGCTGCGGTCCCGCGAGCCGCAGCGCTTCCCGCGCGTAATACTCCGCGAAATCGATCAACTCGGCGATGTCACCATCGGCTTCCGCCCAACTCTTGCTCACTTCATAGACCATCCACGCCGCAAGCTCGTGCTTGCGCTCCCGCATCGCTTCGGCGGCACGGATTACTACATCCACGCGCTCTTCCCACGACGTCCGACTCCACGAAGGGAATGCCGCCTCCGCGGCGGCCAACGCCCGCAGCGCGTCATCGGCCGTTCCCTTCGGGTGCCGGCCCACGACTTGCGAGGGCCGGGCCGGGTTGATCGAGGCCACCAGAACGGCGCCTTCGACCTCCTCCGCGCCGATCAGCATCGGGTGGGCCTTGCCAAGCTCCGACCGGACCCGCTCGAGCGCGTCTTTCATGGCGCGCGCATTGTCAGGATCGCTGAAGTCCGTGAACGGCTCATTCCGGAACGCCGGCAGCCGATCGGTCCTTACGACGGTCGCCATGAATCCTCCTCACGGTGGCGGACCCGACGGTCCAACACCCATTAGAAGACGATCGAAAACTGACTCGTACCAACGTCGGAGTCTACCGTTGGCGGGCGGCGATGTCAAACCTCCGACAAGCCGACAGCTTACGTGCTAAGTCATTGTATGAGTGATAGTTATAACCTGCTGGCCCGCACTCGCCGAACGACCCTTTCCCCGTGGTCCCGACCGTTCTCGATGAAGACTTTGTTGGCGTTGTTGCCGGCTGCCACGACGCCGGCGATGAAGACGCCCGGCACGTTCGTTTCCATGGTCTCCGGGTCATGGACTGGCTTGCCGGTCGCATCGTCGATCTGGACACCGACCTGGCGAAGCATCCAGGGGTCAGGCGTGTAGCCCGTCATGGTGAGGACGAAGTCGTTGGGCAGGTCCGACGTTTCGCCAGTGATTTCATCGCGCAGGCAGATCGAGTCCGGGCGTACGCTGAGGACGCGCGTGTTCCAGCGCGCCTGGATCGATCCATCCTTGATGCGGTTGGTGATGTCGGGCAGGACCCACGGCTTGACGTTGGCATCGAGGGTTGGCGCGAAGTGAACGAGGGTGACGTGCGCGCCCCAGCGGTAGAGCTCGAGGGCGGCGTCGACGGCCGAATTGCCACCGCCCACCACGACGACCTTCTGGTCGAAGTACGCGTACCCCTCGCGGTAGCCGTGCGAGACCTTGGACAAGTCCTCGCCGGGAATCCCGAGCCGGTTGGGATGGTCGAAGTAGCCCGTCGCGAAGACGAGGTTGCGCGTGGCGTACTCGGCTTCGACGCCGCCGAGCGTACGCGTGGCGAGGCGAAAGTGGCCGGCGCGACCGGTGACGCGCGTCACCTCGACGTACTGGCGAACATCGAGCTCGAAGTGGCGAGCCAGGCGCTGATAGTAGCGCAGCGCCTCGCGCCGCGTGGGCTTGTCGCCCGCGATGGTGAATGGCACACCGCCCATCTCCAGACGTTCGGCCGTGCTGAAAAAGGTCATCCACGTCGGGTAGCGGCCGATGGATGCGGCCACACAGCCCCGATCGAAGAGAGTGCACGAGAGGTTCGCGCGGTGGGCCGCGATCCCGACGCCGAGGCCGCAGGGGCCGGCGCCGACTACGGCGATGTCCGTCACGTCGTCAATCATGTAGATCTCAGATCCAACCGTCGCGTGCTCACTCCGGAGGGTTCGCGGCAGGTCGCAACAACAGACGCTGGACGCCGCCGGCCACGGCCCGTTCACGATCGAGCGGGATGGACCACAACCCGCCTTCGAGCCACCGACGCCATTGGTCGCGGTAATGCGGATTGAACGGGATTCCGGACTGTCCCGTCGGAATGATGAAACCACCGACACCGTCGATGTTCCCCAAGTCGACGACGTGACGCTGGCTGGCGCCGGCCGTCGCCCGCACCGGGAATCGGGCGCCTGCGTAGTGCGAAACATTGACGGTCGTCGGCGAGCCCGGCGCGGGAGCGGGGCCGGGCGAGAGGTCGAAGAGACGGTCGAGCGAGCGTGCAGACGCGAGGGCATGGTCGGAGCCGACCTCGTGAAGCTCGCCCCAGGTTCGGCCGGCCGCGATCGAGTCGGCTTCACGCGCCGACGTCCTGATCAAGTCGCGGAACCGCTCCTCGCCGTTCGCCCTGTCCCACGCGACGCGACGCGCGTCCAGCAGGGAGGTCACGGCGCTGCGCGGGAGCCAGCCGCTGTCCGCCCCGTAGAGGTCGCGCCGCAGGTGCGCGCGCACACGCTCGAACCAGACGTAAAAGAGCGCCGCCCCACGAGAGTCCGTTCTCGCTTCCAGGTCCCACGTGCTCAAATGGGCTGCCATATCGGCGAGACCGGCGTCCCGCGCGGCTTCGACCGCGAGCTCCCGATACCGTTCCGCCAGTGCGTCGCGCACATCCATCTGCATGCGATGCACGGCATCTGCGTCGAACGGCCCGCCATTCCGGATCATGTCGCGGATGCGCGTCGCGCGGAACGGCATCTCCCAGTCGGAGCTGATGCGATCGGCCAAAGCGCCCGCGGCCTGGCGGTTGTTCGCCGTGACGACGTAACCGGAGGAGGGATTGAGTACGGCCGGATGACTGTCGGCGGCCATGTACCCGACCCAATCCCATTCGCCGGTCCACGAGGGCACAGGGAGCGTGGGCGGACGCTTCCCTGCTCCGCGAATCGGAATCCGGCCGCCCATCGCGTAGCCGAAGTTTCCGGCGGTGTCGGCAAAGACGACGTTCTGGTGCGGGTTGTCGAATCGGCGCACGGCATCCATCAGCTCGAGCGCGTCCCGCGCCCGATTGAATTCGGCGATCGCCTCGTACGTGCTGGACGGGTCCTGCGCGGCCCACCGCACGGCGATGCGTTCGGTCGCGTCCTCGAACAAGGAAACGACCGGGCCGTACCGCGTGAGTCGAATCGTCAGCGGGACCGGATCCGCGCCTTTGACTCGGATCGTCTCGGCAACCATGCGGTAACGCTGCGGCCCGACCGCCGTCAGGTAATACGATGCGTCGGTCGAGTCGTTGCGGATCCGGAAGAAGTCGATGTCATCGAGGGATGCGTTGGTGAACCCCCACGCAACGGCCCGCGTGTGGCCGGCGATCACGTACGGCACGCCCGGCAGGGTCATGCCCGCGGCGTGGATTTCGCCACCGTGCTGCGCGGCCAAATACCACAAGCTCGGCGCCCGCAGTGCGAGGTGCATGTCGTTGGCGAGGATCGGTTTTCTCGAACGCGTCCGGGCGCCGCCGATGACCCATGCGTTCGACGCGCGCGTCGTGCTGTAGGCGTCGAGCAACGCCGCGGCCGGTTCCGGAATCGCCGGTGGCGCTGCGCTCTCCAGAATGGTCGGCCCCCACTCGGGATACTCGACGAGCAGGGCGGCGACGGTGTCCGGCCCGAGCGTTACCGCGGCGCGTGACGCTTCGGCCGCATCGCCATAGAGGGCGAGGTCCCAGGCCATCACCTTCTCGACGGCGAGGCTGGCGAGAAGCGTCCAGGGCTCGGGTTCGAACCCCAGCGCAATGAACTCCGGCGGCAGCGCGCCCCGCCGCGTTTGCAGGAATGCGTTCACGCCGGCCACGTAGGCTTCCAGCGTCGCCAGCGCCTGCGGCGGCATGGCGGCTTCCTGGTCGCGTGCCGCGCGCCACAGCCCGAGTGTACGCAGGAATCGGTCGGAGTCGACGAGGCCCGGCCCGAGGATCTCGGCCAATCGACCCTGCGCCACTCTGCGCATCAACTCCATCTGCCAGAGCCGGTCCTGCGCGTGCAGGAACCCCTGGGCGAAGCTCAGGTCGTGATCACTTTGCGCGAAGATGTGCGGAACGCCGAGGGCGTCGCGCCAGACTTCGACCTCGGCCTCGAGGCCCGCGACACTCAGCTCGCCGTCGACCTGCGGTGACGCCGTGCGCAACCACACCGCCAGGCCGATGCCGGCGATGACGATGAGCAGCACGATCACTCCGGCGATCAACCCGATCCGGCGCAGCAAGGGCGACGCCAACTCAGTCGCCCTCCGGCGCGAGCGCCTGCTCGAGGTCCGCGATCAGGTCACGGGCATCTTCGATGCCGAGCGCGAGTCGTACGAAGCCGTCGCCGATGCCGAGGCTGCGACGTGCTTCCGGCGTGAGCGAAGCGTGCGACGTGAAGCGCGGCATCGACGCGAGCGACTCCACACCACCCAGGCTGGGCGCCGCACTGATCAGGCGAAGCCGCTGCATGACACGCAATGCGGCGTCGTCACCACCCCGGATCATCGCGGAGACGACGCCGCCGAAACCGGAAAACAAGTCCTTCGCGATGGCATGATCCGGGTGCGTTTCCAGACCGGGGTACAGCACGTGCTCGATGTGCGGGTGCGTGCACAGCCAGCGCGCGACCGTGAGGCCGTTCTCGTTGTGTCGCGTCATCCGTGCAGCAAGTGATTTCACGCCCCGATCGAGCAGCCACGTCGCGTGCGGATCCAGCACCGGTCCGAAGCTGATCAGCTTCTCGCGCACTTCGGCGATCAAGTCAGCACGGCCCGCGAGCACACCGGCCGTGACGTCGGAATGCCCGCCGAGGTACTTCGTTCCACTGTGCATGACGAGATCCGCACCATGGTGTAGCGGCCGGAAATTGATCGGCGTGGCGAATGTCGCGTCGACGATGACGGGTACGTTTCGTTCGCGCGCGACCGCCACGATGCCCCGCAGGTCGGGCACGCGCAGCGTCGGATTCACCGGGATCTCGACGAAGAATACGCGTGTCTCGGGCTCCACCGCATCGGACCACGCCTGGGGCGACATCCCGTCCACGTGGGTGCAGCGAATCCCGAGCCGAGGGAGTTCGCGCGAAAGCAGGCGCAGCGTGCCGCCGTACAGCGCGCGAGCGGCTACGACGTGATCACCGACCGCGAGGCAGGTGAGCAGCGAAAGCGCCGCGGCCGCGTTGCCGCTGGCAAGGACGATGGCGGCCTCCGCGCCCTCCAGAGCGGCGATCTTGGCGGCAAGCGCCTGGTGGTTGGGATTGTTCCCGTACCGCGTGTATCGGACCTCGCCATCGGGCACCGTGTCCGTGAAGAACGTGGCCGATTGGTAGACTGGAAAGACGACGGGCCCTCCCGGGCCCGGCCGCTCCTGTCCGCCGTGCACGGACCGTGTCGACGGTCCTGTCTCTTCACCGCCCGTCACGCCACGCCTCCACCTGATGAGACCAATGCTCCATGAGTCCCGCTGCCGAGTGGTCGT
>JBFJPA010000163.1:0-8905 GCA_041617355.1 Longimicrobiales bacterium | reverse complement strand
CGTGCGCCGCCGGCACGCTCCGATCCGCTGCGCGAGTCGTCGCTCCTCGCTCTGTTCGCCGGAGCCGCACACCCTGCGCTGGAGTCGCTGGGGGCGGAGGAAGCGCGGCGGGAGCTCGTGCAGAACGGACCCGACTACGAGCGAGTGCAGAGCAGCGAGCGGCTGTGGCTGCTCGCGTATTGGGCGACCCGGCTCGGCCTTTCCGCGGATGCTGATCGCGTCACGGCGCGGCTTGCGCGCTTCATCGACGAGCGCCAACTGAACAACCGTACGTACCTTACCGTCTCACTCGACGCGTTTCGATCGCTGGGTGCCGCCGACACGGCGGCCGCGGTGCGAAGCTTCGCGGGACTGGCACCGAACGAGACACGCGAATCGCTCGCCTGGCGATTGCTCGCGTCGCTCGGTTTCGAACGGATCACACGGGCCGTGCTCGCGCTGGAGCGCGGCGATGCGGAAGTCGCCCTGCGGCTCGGTCGCGGCTTCGACGGCGGCGCCGCCATAGCGCATGCGTACTTCGTTCCGTTGAGCTTGCAGGTGCGACGGGACGCGGCGACCCGCCTTGGTCGGACGGCGGAAGCGAACCAGTATTCCGCCCGCCTGCGCGGGCTCGGCTGGTCCGACATTGGACCGGAGACCGTCGCACAGTTTCCCTGAGAAAGGAGCGTTTCATGGGTCGTTTCGAAGAAGCAGGGCGTGACCTGGATCAGTATCTGAACGACCTCACCGTATTCCTGAACGATCTTTGCGATCGCGTTGCGGAGCTCGAACAGAAGACTGGGGGGAAGAAGGGACGCGGAGACAAGACGCCGCCCCCGCCGCCGCCCGGCGGCGAGGGTTGATCCTCACGGGCCGGGGATGCGCGAGACGCGTATGTCCGGCCCGGTTGCTCCAAAACACTGGAGGTCCCAGCATGTCGACGCCCGCCAAGCGCGCGCTCCTCATCGGAATCAACGAGTACCCGAACCTGCCGGCGCACCTTCAGCTCGACGGCTGCTGCAACGACGTCGAACTGATGCGTTCCGTCCTTCTGACGAAGTTCGGCTTCGAGGACGGCTTCGTGCGCATGATCCAGAACAGGGAGGCCACGCGCGAGGGCGTCCTGTCTGCGCTCGACCAGCTCGTCGACGCGACCGGTACCGATGATATCGTCGTCATCCACTATGCCGGCCACGGCTCACAGATTCGAGACCGGGAAGGCGATGAAGCCGATGGCCTCGACGAGACGCTCGTTCCATCCGACACGGCACGGGCCCCCGCTCCCAATCGAGACATCACCGATGATGAGCTGCATCTCCGACTGACGCAGCTGGCCGCGAAGACGCCGTATACGACGCTCATCTTCGACTGCTGTCATTCGGGAACGATTTCGCGCGATCTGAATGGGGCGAAGCCGCGCCAGATCGAGCCGGACCTGCGCCCGATCGAGGAACTGCCGCCCTCGCCGATCCCGTCGACGGCCGCGCGTGGCGAAGTGAAGCGAGACCGGGGCCCATCCGGCTGGATGCCCCTGTCCGACCGCTACGTGCTGATCTCCGGGTGCCGTGACGAGGAACAGTCGTACGAACACATCGCCGAGACGGGTGGCGAGTCCGTCGCGCACGGCGCGCTCACGTATTTCCTGACGACCGCGCTGCTGCACGCGGTGCCCGGCACGACATACCGGGACATCGTGGAAGAAGTCCGCGCGATCGTATCGTCGGCCAACGCCGAGCAGCATCCGCAGATGGAAGGCGCTATCGATCGCGAGGTCTTCGGCGTACGCGACATCGAGCCCATGCGCTTCGTGCTGGTCGAGGCACGGACCGGCGATGTCGTGACGCTCGCCGCGGGCGCTGCGCACGGTCTGCGTGTCGGCTCGACGTGGGCGATTCACCCCGCCGGCGCGAAGCAGGCGGATGCAGCCGCACAACTGGGCGAGATCACCATCACGAACGTGGGTGCGACGCGCTCGGAAGGGAAGATCACGACGGAAGGCGCGGCGGGTTCGATCACGGAGCGCACCCGCGCCGTCGAGGTCCGTCATGCTTACGGCGACCTGCGGCTCGCGATCCGACTGGAAGGAGATCGCGCCGCGGCGCCGGTCGCGTGGGACGCGGTTCGTGCTGGCATCGAAGCGTCCGGCGTGCTTCGCCTGACGGAAGCGGCGGGCCCGGCCGTTCGTGTCACGTTTGTGCCCGTTCGACAACACGTCGCGGCGGAGGATGCCGTGCCGCAGCTCGGACCGACCGTCGAGCCGGTCATCGCGGTGGTCTCCGAAACGGGCGAGCTGATGATGCCGCCCCACGACGTTGCGGACTACGAGCAGGTGATCAAGAACCTGGACGGTTGGGCCGCGTTCCGCATGAAGCTCGCGATCGACAACCCGGGCAGCGAGCTGGCGCGCACGCTTTCGCTCGAACTGATGCGGAAGGGTGCGAGCGGCGATTGGGAGCCCATCGAGGCGGACCCCGCGGGTGGCCTGCGTGTGGTGAACGTCGGCGACATCATCGAGATCCGATTGTCCAACCGCGGCTCGGAAACGCTGTTCGCGGGTTTGTTCGATTTCCGGCCGACCGGCGAAGTCAAGCGTCTCTTTCCCATGGGCGGCCGCGAGCCGATCGAGCCGGGCCAGTCCATGATGCTGGGACGGGGTCGCGGCTTTCGTGCATCCTGGGTTTCGGGCTTTCCGTTCATCCCCAACCCGTTCATCGAGGCACCGGCGGAAGCGACGGAGACGCTGAAAGTCTTCGTGACGACGGAGGAGACCGACTTCGCGTACTTGGAGCAGGAATCGGCGAGCCGCACGCTTCGCATGGATAGCTCGCCGTTCCACCTCCTGCTCGCGGCCACGAAGACTGGCGCCACGCGGAACCTGGAGCCGGTCCCACCGGACGACTGGGCGACCGTGTCGCTGCCGTTCACGCTGCGGGCGACGGCGGAGGCCGCGCTGGACGCGAAGGCCGCCGTCGCCATTGGTGGCGTCGAGGTCCGCACGCACGGCACACAGGGAAGGGTGTCGGCGCACGGCGGCGAGGGCTCGCGTCGGGCGCCGAAGCCGCCGGGCGCGGGACGCCTCGATTCGGCGCTGTCACGCAACCAGCTCCGCTCCGTCCAGACGCTGGCGCTGGGAGGCGTATCCACGGCGTCGCGGGCCGCAGGCGAAGAAGCCGGCGTCGAATTGGCGGTAAAGGACCCGGGTCCCGGCTGGGGGCAGTTGATCATGAGCACGGACGAGGCCGGCGTCGTCGGCTGGCATTTCGCGGACAACGTGCAGTCCGGGCGCGTCGGATCGCGCTCGCTTGCCGACGGCCGGGCGACGTTCCGCATTCCGTGCCGCAGCATCGAGCCGGAGCCGGGTGCCGAAACCCCGGCGAGCCGGGGTGTCGCCGGGGTCGTCGGCAAGAAACTGCTCAAGGTGCTCGTGTTCCCGCTGATGGATCCGGTTTTCGGTGCTGTCGGCGAACACTTCGCAGCGCGTTTCGAGGAGCATCGCCGGCCGTACGGCCTGCGCACGTTCACGCCGGACGACTATCGGAACGAGACGGGCGTGCCCATCGCCGGCGAGGCGTGGCAGAAGTTGTCGAGCGGGCGTGCCCTGCTTTTCGTGCACGGCACGTTCTCGCGGGCGAATCACGCCTTCCACGGACTGCCGCCGGAAGTTGTGCGGCGGCTGCACGAAGTTTACGAGGGTCGGGTCTTCGCCTTCGATCACAAGACGCTGTCCGAGGATCCGCGCAAGAACGTGTCCTGGTTGCTCGGCCAGCTTCCGGAGGGCACACGGCTGGACCTCGACATCGTCTGCCACTCGCGCGGCGGCCTTGTCAGTCGCGTGCTCGCGGAGCGCGGCGAGGAACTGGCCGTCGGGGACCGCAACGTGCGCGTGGGCCGGGTCATCTTCGTCGCCGCACCGAATGCGGGAACCGCGCTGGCCGACCCGCGCCACATGGGCGAGTTCCTGGAGAGCTACACCAACCTGCTGAACTTCTTCGACCTGCTGCCGGACAACGGCGTGACCGATCTCCTCGACGGCATCGTCACGGTCGCGAAGCAGGCGGCGATCGGTGCGCTGGGCGGACTCGAAGGACTCCGCGCCATGCAGCCGGACGGCACATTCGAACGCTGGCTCGCAGAATCGAAGCCGAATGACGCCACGAAATACTTCGCCGTCGCGTCCGATTTCGCGCCCGAGACGCCCGGCCTGCGCGAGCTGTTCCTCGACCGGCTGATGGACAAGGTTTTCGGCGGCGTCGCCAACGATCTCGTCGTCCCGACGGCGAGCGTTTACGAAGCCGAGCCGGCACCCCGGTTCCCCATCGTCGAGCGACTCGTGTTGAAGGGGCCGGACGCCGTCGGACACAGCGGCTACTTCGCCGCACCGGGCGTACAACGGCATATCCTCTCTTGGCTGGAGGGATCCGCATGAACTACCAAGACTTCACGATCCGCATTTCATCCAGTAGCGAGGGGAAGTTCCGCGCGTTCGTCCAGTCGCCGATGGGATCGGGTGAGACCGAGATCGAAATGCCGTTCTCCGTGGACGAGCTGAGCGGTGTGTTGGCCGGCGTCGCACGCACGGTGCGTGGCAGCGCGGAGCCCACGTTCCGCGACCTCGAACCGGTGGCGGCGCCGTCGTCGCCCGATCAGAGGCCGTCCACCGACCTCGGCGTGCGGCTCTACCGCACACTTTTCAGCGATGCCGTGCAAAGCATGCTCGACATGAGCATGGGCAGTCTGCGTGGCGCGCGGGACACGGGGCTGCGCATCCGGCTCGAGATGGATCTGCGCGGGCCGGGCATGGCCAGTGTCGCCAGCCTGCCCTGGGAACTGCTCCGCAAGAACGCGACGGACGTGCCGCTCTCCGTGTCGAAGCGGACCACCGTCGTGCGCGCGATCGACGTGATGCAGCCGGCCGACCCGATTCCGTTCGAGCCGCCGCTCCGCATCCTCGCGATCGTGTCGAACCCGCAAGGCACGGCCGGCCTGAAGCTTGATGACGAACGAAAGCGGATCGAAGAGAGCTGGGGCAAGCTGGACGGAGTCGAAGTCCACTTCGTGAAGCCGACGCGCGAGGCGATCCTCGATGCCTGCGCCGCACACGAGTTCCACGTCATCCATTTCATGGGACACGGCGATTTCGACGAGAAGACGTCGAAGGGGGTGCTCTATCTCGAGCGCGAGGATGGATCGGCGGATCCGCTCGACAGCGAGCGACTCAAGGCGATCTTCCTCGATGAGTCCGACTCGTTACGACTCGTTTTTCTGAATGCCTGCAAGACGGCCGTGTCGGCCGAGGATACGGGACTCGACCCCTTCGCCGGCATCGCGACCATGCTGATCGAAGTCGGCATCCCGGCCGTCGTCGCGATGCAGTTTCCGATCTCCGACGACGCCGCGATCCGCTTCGCCGACACGTTCTATCGCCGCATCGTGCAGGGCATGCCGGTGGACACGGCCGTCGCCGAAGGGCGCAAGGCGCTCTGGGTCGAAGGCAATCCGCACGACGAGTGGGCGACGCCGGTGTTGTTCATGCGTTCGCGTGACGGCATCCTCTTCCAGCAATCGACCATCACGGTCGAACCGATTCCGGAGGCGAAGCCGGCCGAGCCGACGCCAGTCGCGCCTCCTCCGGTCATGCCGGCGGGCGCGGCGGGCGCAATCACGGGCTTCTTCTCGGGGCCACAGCGTTATCTCAGGATCGGTGCGGCCGCTGCCGTCGTGTTGGTGGGGGGATTTCTCGGCTATCGGCAGTTCCTCGCGGAGCCGCCCCTGCCGCCGCTGCCCGAAGTGGCGGGGATCCAGATCGCTTCACTGCCCGACGCGATGTACACGGGTGAGCGGGCCGAATTCAGCATCCAATTGATCGAGGACGACCTGCCGATCGATCCGTTCGACTTCGGTGAACTGGTCACGGAGGGCTACACGGTATTGCCACGCTCGGCTCCGGAGGGCGCGTTACGAATCGAGCGTGCCGCAAAGCCGATCTCGGAGGCCGGCATGGCGTTTTCTGTCGCGGGCGCGGCCGAAGGCCTGGCGACGATCTGGGCGGTCGTGCGATTCCCGGGCGGTGATTCACTGGTCGCCAATCCCCAGGACATCGTCGTGAGTCTGCCGCAGGACGAGCTGCTGCGGAATGCGATCGACGACATGAACGCGGCGATCGACTCGGCCGAAATGGCGGACATGTCCGACGCCGCGGTCATCGCGTTGTTCGAGGCTGTCGAGGCACGATACGCGGACGTGCTCAGCGAGCGGCAGCTGGAGGAGCTCGACGGCTGGATCGACGATCTCGCCATGCTGAGCGATCTGGAGGTCAGGGCGGACGGCATCCATGCCGATCCGGCGGCGACCATTCTGCAACAGCGGCGCGCCGCACTGATGTACCTCGATTCCGCCGCGGCCATTCGGGGGGGAAACGGCCCGGCCGCCAAGCGGCTCGACGAGCGGGCACAGGCGCTTGCACAGGACAGTGCGCAGCACGGCGTCGTCAACCGCATCGTGACCTGCACCGGCAACGATTTCTGTTCACCCAGCCGGCCGGTGACGACGTTCACGACGGGCCAGGTCGCGAACGCGACCGTATGGTACGTCGTGAACGGGACCGAACGAATCCAGGCGAGGGTGTTTCGGGATGGCGCCCAGATCAATGTCTCGGAGGTGTATACGGCCAGTCGCGGAGGTGCGGACGGGTACCGGATCCGCCTGCCCATGACGGTCGATGCGCCGGGTGTCTACCAGGTGCTCGTCTACAACTCGATCGGTCAGGTCGTGGGCCGGAGCGACGAGGTCACGGTGCGCTGAGTATTGTACGGCGGCCGCGCCCCGCCGGATTGCCGGGCGCCGCCGGATGCCGCATCCTGGCGGTACTCCGGAAAACGGTCCGGAGCGTGTCCCGCGCCTACCGGAGGCCCATGCGGTTCGTTCCCGTCGTCGTGACGCTCGCCGTGCTGTTCGCCGGTGCCGAAACCGGCGTCGCCCAACAGACGGATTACGCCACACAGCTTCGCGGTGTGCTCGGCGACGCCGCCGTCCAGCGTGCGTTCCGCGTCATCGAAGAGCTCGAGCCGCGTACCCACGCCGACCTGATCACACTCACGCAGATCCCGGCGCCGCCCTTCATGGAGGAAGAGCGCGCGACGGTATACCTGCAGTGGCTGATCGAGGCCGGTGCGGACTCCGCGTTCATCGATGGCGAGGGCAACGCGGTCGCCGTTCGAAAGGGTCGCCGCGGCGGACGGACCATCGGATTCGGCGGTCACCTCGACACCGTCTTTCCGGAAGGCACGGATGTCACCGTGCAGCAACGGGGGGACACCCTGTTCGCGCCCGGCATCGGCGACGACACGCGTGGCCTGATCGTGGTATTGACCGTGCTCCGTGCGATGGAAGCGGCCGGCGTCGAGACCGAAGACGATGTCTGGTTCGTGGGCGTCGTCGGTGAGGAAGGGCTGGGCGACCTGCGCGGGATGAAGTACCTGTTCCGCGAGGGAGCGCACCCGCTGGCCGCGTGGATCGACGTGGACGGCGGCGGCCTCGACCGCATCGTGAACGGCGCACTCGGCTCCTACCGCTACCGCGCCACGTTCAAGGGGCCGGGCGGCCACTCGTGGGGCGCGTTCGGCATGGCGAATCCGGCGCACGCACTCGCACGCGCAGTCACGGCGTTCGTGACGGACGCGGACCCGATCACGCGCCAGGGCCCGCGCACGAGCTACAACGTCGGCACGCTCGGCGGCGGGACATCCGTGAACTCCATCCCGTTCGAAGCGGTCATGGAAGTGGACATGCGGTCGGAGAGCCCACAATCGCTTGACCGCATCGATGGCGTGTTCCGCGCCGCGATGCAGCGCGGTCTGGAAGAAGAGAACGCCGCGCGTCGAAGGGGGCCGCCGCTCGAGCTGGTGCTGGATCAGGTCGGTAACCGGCCGTCGGGCACGATGCCGCCGGAGACGCCGCTGGTGCAGCGCGCGCTGGCTGCGAGCGAGCTGGTCGGTGGCCGTGCCACTCTCGAGACCGGCTCGACCGACTCGAACATTCCGATCTCGCGTGGCATCCCCGCCGTCACGATCGGGCGAGGCGGGCTTGGTGGAGCGAACCATTCGCCCGGCGAATGGTGGATCAATCGTGATGGTCATCTCGCGATCCAGCGCGCACTGCTATTGCTCGTCGCCGAGGCTGGACTGGCCCGGAGCACGACATGACTGCGCGCTCCCTGCTGCTCGGCGTGTTGATCGCCGGCACTCTGTTGCCAGCGTCGCTGCACGCACAGGGCGCGACCGACCTGTTCCTCGTCGAGCTGCGCGCCATGGATGGACGCCTGGGCGCCGGCCGCGTGACCCGCCTCACCAACCGTGACGGCTACGACAACCAGCCGCACTTCACGCCCGACGGCGCCGCGGTGCTCTACACGTCGATCGATGCGGCCGGCCAGGCAGACATCCACCGCATCGACCTGAACACGTTGGTCAGCGCTCCGGTGACGCGAACCGCTCCGGAGAGCGAGTATTCGGCGACGCCGATGCCGGGCGGCACTCGGATCTCCGTCATTCGCGTCGAGGCCGACTCGACGCAACGGCTCTGGAGCTTCACACTCGACGGAACGGATCCGCGCGTCGTTCTCGAAGATGTCAAGCCGGTGGGCTATCACGCGTGGCTCGACGCGGCACAGCTGGCTCTCTTCGTGCTGGGCAGTCCGCCGACGCTGCAGCTGGCTGACGCGCGGACGGGCCGGGCCACCGTGATCGCCGAGAACATCGGCCGTTCACTGCACCGCATTCCGGGTCGTGAAGCGTTCAGCTTCGTCCAGCGAACCGCGGACGGCGCCACGATCACGGCGTTCGTACCGGCAGGCGGCGCGCTGGAGCCGCTCATCGCTGCGCTGCCGGAGAACGAGTACCATGCGTGGCTGCCCGACGGGACGCTGCTG
>JBFJPA010000162.1:0-8984 GCA_041617355.1 Longimicrobiales bacterium | reverse complement strand
GTGTCGCGGCTGATCGTCCAGGTGGTCTGGCGGCTGAGCATATCAACTTCACCGCTTTGCAGAACCGGAAAACGGTCGACGGCTGTGGTGTCACGGTATTCAACTGCATCGGCATCGCCCAAGACGGCGGCCGCAACGGCCCGACAGAAGTCAACGTCAAAGCCTTCAAAGTCGCCGCTCTCAGTCAAGAAACCAAGGCCCGGTGTGCCAGAGGTAACGCCGCAAAGGAGAATGCCGCGGTCAAGTACGACCACACGTCCGTGAAGTTCGACGAGGAAGGCATCGGCAGCTCGCGCGAGACCTACAAGACCGGCATCGTGGACGTCGGGCTCGGCTTCGTCTTCTTCGATCGCATCAGCATCCAGCCGCTCGCCCACATCCCGATCTACAGCAACATCGACGATGACAAAGTGAGCTACGGCGTGTTCGGCTCGTTCAGCTTCGGCTGGCGGGCGCGCTAGGCGCTACGTATGGCCGCTGGCGGAGCGAATCCTCCGCCAGCGGCTCGCGACCTCACCGATTGCTGACCCGGCCCCACTCGCCGGCCGGCGTGGCCAGCTCCGATCGTGGGGTGGCGTCACACCAGCACAACATCCTTGCCAGCCCATTGGGCGATGGTGTCCGCCGCGTCGGCGACTTGCTGTTCGGGACCGTAGAAGACCTGGACGCGGCGGCCGTCGTGCAGGCGCACGGCCAGAAGCCGATACACATCGCCTTCGTACACGCGCACCTCCACCGCCGTGATGTCGCCGAAACGAGCCAGGTCCGCGCCGTTCCGCACGATCTGGCCGGCCTGCCGATCGAAGCGGAACTCGGTGCGCTGACGCAATTTTGGGAAGAGCGTGACGAAGCCGATGCCGACCGCCAATAGTGCCCAAAGCCGGATCGCCGTACCGAACAGGCCGCCGCCGTCCGACAGCAGCAGCACGCCACCGGCGAAGAGGATGAGCAGGGCGAGGACGAGGATCGGTACGATCGGCACCGTGCGAATCACGAGGGTGCCTTCGTCCGGACGCGTTACGGCGAAGACCGTGGTCATGGGTTGGTCCTAGGAAGCGCGGATGGGTACGCCCATCATGTCGGCGATCTCGTCGCCGGCGAGGAGCGCCGTCTCGTGACCCGTGCTCGCAACCGAGACGACACCACCCGCCCCCAGCTCGAGCTCGAGGTGCCACAGTCGATCCTTTCTGTGCACCAGATGAGTCAGCCGCACGCGCACGACATCGTCGAACCGCGCCAGCACACGGCCCCGTGACGAGACCTCGCGCCGCGAACGGTCGACCGTGCAGGAATTCCGCCGGGCGAAGAGCGCGAAGACCGCCGGCAGCAGAAAGAGCAGAGGAACCGCGAAGAAAGCCATCAGGATCGGCTCGCCACGGATGGCAGCAACGCGAGCATCCCACGCCGCCGAAGGATCCGTGAAGGTACCGAACAGCACCGAGTAGAACGGTGGCAGCACGAACAGCGGGAAGACCACGAGGATCCAGTTGCGACGTTCCCGGAAGACCAGCGTGTCCGGGTCGGGCCGGCTCAGCGCGAACGTCACGAGGACTCCGTTCTTTTCTGGGATCGGAGGGTAGTAGCGACGGGTGGAATACAGGCGAGTGGACGGCCAGTCGTCAAGGACTGCGCGAACCCATGACGATCCAACGTTGCCCGTCCCACTCCCAGGTCGTCGCACGTTTCGGAAGGCCGGCCTTGCGCCGCGGGCGGGGAACGCCGGTTTTCGATTCCTGTACGCCAGCATCGAGGGAGAGCACCGTGCTGACCCCTGAACACCCCCTCGAGCGTAAAGCGCAGCGTTGGCGTCGGGGCGTTTGGGTAGGGCTGCTCGTCCTGGCGGGCGTGCTCGCGATCCGCTTAACGGTCGGCGAGGATCCAAACGCGACCGCGCTCGGGCCGCCGCACAGCGCCGTCGACTCGTTGAACCGTCCCATCGCGATCGCGCCGGGCACGTTCGTGCGCGGCAGCCCCGAGCCCGAGCCTGAGGCGAGCGATGATCCCGCGAGCCCGTACTGGATGGGTGATGAGTCGGTTCGCCGCATGAGCATGGACGGTTTCTGGATGCAGGAGCACGAGGTCACGAACGCGGAATACCGGCGATTCGACGCGAGCCACGACTTTCCCGCCGGTCGCGAACGGCACCCCGTCGTCAACGTGACATGGCGTGAAGCGATGGCATACGCCGCCTCCATCGGTGGAACGCTGCCGACGGAAGCGCAGTGGGAGTTCGCGGCACGCGGTCGCGAGAGTCGGATCTACCCGTGGGGGGATGACCGGCCGACGTGTGCGCGAGCGCATTACGCTGACTGTGCGCCGCGCAGCACGGTCGACGTCCTGTCCCGTCCCGAGGGCGCTACGCCCGAAGGCATCCACGGCCTCGCGGGCAACGTCTGGGAGTGGGTCATGCCCGACTGGTTCGAGCTTGGCAGCACGCCCATCAACACGGCATCGCGACGGCTGCGCGGCGGCTCATTCGAGGATGCCCCGTTCTTCCTGCGCGCCGCAAACCGCAACAACGATTTCTACGACGGATACCGTGACGTCACCATCGGCTTCCGTGTGGTGTGGGCAATGGAGTGAGCACTTCCGCGCGGCGCGGGCGGCAATCCAGGCCGCCTCGGACAGGCTTGCTGACACGCACCCCCTGCCGACGTATCTTGCCGCCTCCACCCCTCACCGGACCTGCAAAGCGGCAGGACGCCATGCGACGGCGCCATCGTTCGATTCTGCTTCGCCAGTCGATCTGCGCGGGCCTCGTTTTCACATCTGCGCTGCTCGTGCCGAGACCGGTGCACGCGCAGGCGCCGCGCCCGGGCCAGTCCGTAATGCTGGTCACGGGTTCGACAGGAGGTCTCGGCCGCGAGGTCGCGGGCCGGCTCGCAGCCAGTGGCGCACACGTCATCGTGCATGGCCGGGATGAGGAACGCGGCGAGGCGCTCGTCCGCGAGATCATGGCCGAGGGAAAGGGCAGCGCACGGTTCTATGCCGCGGACTTCGCGTCACTGGAGCAGGTCCGCCAGCTCGGGCAGGCGATCCTGCGGGATTACCAGCGCCTCGATGTCCTCGTCAACAACGCCGGCTTCGGCTCTTCGCCCGACGAGCGCTTGCTGACCGAGGATGGCCACGAGTACCGGTTCCAGGTCAATTACCTTGCCCACTACCTGCTCACGAACATGCTGAAACCGCTGCTCGTGAAGAGTGCGCCATCGCGAATCGTGAACGTCTCCTCGCTCGCGCAACGGCCCATTGATTTCGACGATGTCATGATCGAGAAACAGTTCAGCGGCGGCCGCGCTTACGCACAGAGCAAGCTCGCACAGGTGATGCACGCCATCGACCTGGCCGAAGAGTTGGCGGGTCAGAACGTGATCGTGACCTCCCTGCATCCGGCGACGTACATGCCCACGGGAATGGTGCGCCGGGCCGGCGTCGAACCGCGCGCGACCATCGATGAGGGCGCGGACGCCGTCATGCAGCTGATCACCGATCCGGTCGAGAGTGGTCAATTCTTTCGGGGCCTCGAGCCCGCGCGCGCAAACGCACAGGCGTACGATGCGGAGGCGCGGGCGAAGCTGCGCACGCTGGCGGAGCGGTTGACCGCCCGGCGTTGACCCGGATGATACACGTTGAAGACCTGACCTACACGTACGCGGGCGCGCCATCGCCTGCCGTGGCCGGGCTCTCGTTCTCGATCGCGCAAGGCGAGATCTTCGGGTTCCTCGGGCCCAGCGGCGCGGGCAAGTCGACGACACAGAAGGTCCTGATCCGACTCCTGCAGGGCTTCCAGGGCCGGGCATCCGTTCTGGGACGGGATCTCCGCTCGTGGGGCTACGACTACTATGAGCGGATCGGCGTGAGCCCGGAGGTGCCCAACCTCTACTCGAAGCTCACTGGCCTCGAGAACCTCCGCTACTTCGGCTCGCTCTACGCCGGCCCCGTGGTCGACATCGAAACGCTCCTGGCGCAGGTCGGACTCGAGAACGATGGAAGGACTCGCGTCGCCCAGTACTCGAAGGGCATGCGCGCCCGTCTCAACGTCGCGCGCGCCCTGCTCCATTCACCCGAGGTCCTCTTCCTCGATGAGCCGACGGCCGGGCTCGACCCGGTGAACGCACGTCGCATCAAGGCACTGATCCGATCTCAGCAACGGGCCGGTCGCACCATCTTCCTCACGACCCACGACATGACCGTCGCCGACGAGTTGTGCGACCGCGTCGCCTTCATCGTGGGGGGCCATATCGCCGCCATCGAGGCACCGGCCGTGCTGCGACGGGTCCATGGCCGATCGGATGTGCGGGTGGAGTACGCGTCCGACGGCCAGATCCGTTACGACGAGTTCCCACTCGACGGGCTCGCCGACAACGAGACGTTCCGGACGCGACTCCGCGAATCCGATGTGCGTTCGATCCACACGCAGGAGGCCACGCTCGAAGATGTCTTCATCGCGGTGACCGGCAGGACCCTGCAATGAGGCGGCTCCTCGCGACGATCCGGTGTGACATCCGCTTGCAGTACCGCAACGGGTTCTACGCCGTCTCCGCGTTCGTCGCCATCGTGCTGATCATCATCCTGCGTCGGCTCCCCGACGTCGACTGGGCGGTGTGGTGGCCTGCCGTGATCCTCGAGAACCTCGTGGTCAATGCCTTCTACTTCATGGCGGGCCTGGTTCTGCTGGAGAAGGAGGAGGGCAGCCTCGAAGCACAGATCGTGACGCCGCTTCGGCCGTGGGAATACTTGACGGCGAAGGTGGTTTCGCTCGCCCTGCTCTCCTTTTTCGAGACGATCCTCGTCGTCGTCGCGGTATCCGGCGTGTCCTTCAACTGGATCCTGCTGGGCACGGGAATCCTGATGTTGATCGCGATCTACGCGCTGTACGGCTTCTTCGTCGTCGTGCGGTACGCGTCGATTTCCGAGTTCATTCTGCCGTCTGCACTCTGGACGCTCGGCTTCTCCATTCCGCTGCTGTACTACTTCGACCTGTGGCGCCACGCAGTTCTTTTCCTGCATCCGCTGCAGGCGCCGCTCGTGCTGATGCAGGCCGCGTTCGAGCCGGTGCCCGCCTGGCAGATCGCCTACGGCCTGCTCTACGCCTCGCTCTGGATCGCGCTCGCATTCGGGGTGACACGACGCGCATTCCGCCGTTTCGTCGTCGCGCCGGCCCGGACGGTGACCGCATGAACATCGCCGCCGTCGTCCGCACGCTGGGCCCGATCGACGTTCGCAACGTCTATCGGGATAGCGCACTGAAGTGGATGGTCTTTTTGCCGGTCCTCAGCGCGCTCGTGCTGCGGTTCGGCATTCCGCCGTTGACGAGGCGGCTTCTCTTCACGAGCGGCTTCGACCTCGTGCCGTATTATCCCGCGATCCTGGCGTATTTCATCGTATTCACGACACCGCTCGTCTTCGGCGTGCTCGTCGGATTCCTCCTCCTCGACGAGAAGGACGACGGCACATTGACCGCTCTGCAGGTGTCGCCTCTCCCGCTCAACCGCTACCTGGCGTACCGCGTTGCCATCCCGATCGCGTTGACCGTGGGCATGGTGTTCCTGCTGTTTCCACTGGCGGGATTGGACCGCTTTCGGCCCACGCTGGTCGCCGGCGCCGCCGTCGCGGCCGCGCCGCAAGCACCCCTGTCCGCCTTGTTCCTCGCCGCCCTCGCGAGCAACAAAGTGCAGGGATTCGCGCTGATGAAGGTCACCGGCGTCGTCCTGGCCGCGCCGCTGCTCGCGTTTTTCCTGGACTCACGCTGGGAACTGCTGCTCGGCATTGTCCCGACGTATTGGCCGATGCGCGTCTATTGGGGATTGGAAGCCGGTGAGTCCGGCGTGTGGTGGGCCATGGTCATCGCGCTCGCCTACCCGTGCCTCCTGGCGGCACTACTGGCGCAACGTCTCTACCGATCCCTGCACCGCTGAAGCCCGAGCTCCGGCCCTACGACGTTCAGATCGGCGCGGCGCTGCCCGCGGCCGCCACGCGGCCCGCTTCCTGTGCGGCGATGGCGCGGTAATGATCCAGCAAACCGCTGACACCCGTGCCGCGGATCAGGCGTTCGTCCGGCTCGCCATGCGGCATCCCGTCGCCCAGACCGACCTCGGCGGCGGCGGCGTGCGCCAGCAGATCGGCGACATGCAGGGCCGTGGCACTGCTCCAGACCTTCGGCAGCGAAGACGCATCGTGGTGCTGCGTGACGGCATCGAGCAGCTGCACGGGCAGCCCCCACAGGCGGAGCAACGCAGCGCCGGCCGCGGCGTGATCGATCCCCAGTATCCGCTGCTCGACGATGTGCAGGGCCTCGCCGCCCTGTTGCGCGGCCTCGAGCACCGGTCCGTAGCGCGCGGGCAGACGGGAGGACAGAACGAGCTTGCCAACATCGTGGAGCAGACCGGCCGTGAAGGCCTCATCCCGCTCGGCCGGCGGCACGATGCGCGACGCGATGCGAGCCGTGAGCAGGACGTGCACCTTATGCGCATCGAGTGAGAAACCCTGGCATTCCTCGGCCTGACGGAACACGCGGAACGCCTCGACCGAGAGGACGAGGCTCTTCAAGGCCTGCAGGCCCAGGAACGCCAGGGCCTGTGTGATCGACGTCACCTCCTGCGGCAAGCCGAAGAACGCGGAGTTCACGACCTGCAGCACGCGCGACGACATCGCGTCATCCGACGCGACGATGCGCGCGACCTCGTTCATCGATGTGTCCGGCTTCGAGAGCGCTCGCGTCAGCGCGAGATAAAGCGGCGGCGCCGATGGCAGCGCATCCGTCGCCGCGACCGCGGCGGCAACTTCCGCGTCCTCCACCGCGCCGTTCACGTGCTCGACCTGCTCCAGGGCCTCGAGCAGATCACGCAGCTCACACGGCTTTGCGAGGAAGCGGTGAGCCAGCGGAACCGTACGCAGCCGCACAGCCGGGTCCTCGCAGCCGGACAGCACGAAGCGAACGACCTGCGGATGCCGGTCCCGCACCTGCTCGAGGATCGCGAGACCATCGAGGCCGGGCAGATCGAGATCCGCGATGACCAGGTCGAACGCTTCCGCGTCCAGCCGATTCAACGCCGTCATGCCGTCCGTCACAGCCGCGACATGGCTGCCAGGCCGCAGCCGCCGGAGCATCCGCTCCAGGGCGCCCACGACAAGTGGCTCGTCGTCAACGACCAGAATGCGGATCATGAGCCACTCTCCCGACTTTCCTGCGCCGCGGCCGGAATGCGGATCGAAAACGTCGCACCGCCTTTTACATTCGGCCGGTACGACAACGTGCCGCCATGCACATCCTCGACCAGCCGACGCGCGATCGACAATCCCTGGCCCGTGCCCAGTCCGTTGTTCTTCGTGGTGAAGAACGGCTCGAAGATCCGACCCGCGATCTCCGGCGAAACGCCGCAGCCGTTGTCGCTCACCGTGATCTCCACGGCGTGACCATCGTAGCCCGTGCGAATGTGGATTTCCCCGGCACGGTCATCGCGATTCGGCAGCGCTTCGATCGCGTCCGCCGCATTCACGAGTAGATTCAGGAAGACCTGATTCACCAGGCCCGGATGACATAGCACCGTCGGAATCCCGCCCCACTCGGTCGTGATCCGCGCCAGCCGTCCGATCCGCGTCCGCGCCAGTAACAGCGTCGTCTCGAGTCCTTGATTGATATCCGCCGCGACCGGCTGCAGCCGTCCGGGGTGTGCCAGCGCGCGCATCGCTCGGATGATCTCGGCCGCTCGCCGCGTACCTTCCAGAGCTTGCGACAGCGCCTCCGGGATATCGGCCGCCAGGTCCGTCGACGGCACCGCCGCGGCGTCCAGCCGCTCCACCAGCTCATCGAAGGCGCTCTGCAAAAACCGCAGATTGTCTCCGACGTACTGGATGGGCGTGGCGAGCTCGTGCGCAATGCCGGCGGCGATCTGTCCCATCGTAGCCAGCTTATGCGCCTGCTGAAGGCCCGGATCCGTCCCGGCCGACGTCACACTCACAGCGAATTCCTCCCGAACTCCCACGTTGGGGCTCTGGAGGTCACATTATCGGTAGCTGTTTCGGCGCCTTGAGCGGGTCTGTCTCCCAGAAGCGGTAGGTGGGGGGCCAGCCGGCGACTACCAGAGAGGGGAGAGCTCGATGCCGCCCGATTTCGCACCCATGTTCGTCGGTACCACGTTCATTCTCGTCACGGGCGCCGTGATCCTGCTCCGGCCGCTCACGAAGCGATTGGGCGACCTGATCGAGCTGATGGTCGAGGAGCGCCGGCGCAACCGGTCCGCTCCGCCCGTGGCCGATCCGGACCGACTGGTCGACATCCTGGAGAGCATGGAGAGCCGGTTGAGCCGGCTGGAGGACCGCCAACAGTTTACCGACGCCATGTTGGCCTCCGGCGCTCACGCAGCCAGCCGGACCAGCCTGCCGCCGAGGGAGCCCGGCGAATAGCACTGGGCTCGCGTGGTCCCTACCAGCCGTTTCTCGCCCGCAGCGCCTCGATCTGTGCGACGTGGTGCAGGCCGTGCCAGCCGTAAACCTGCAGCCAGGTATCGAGGGTGGCCGGGCCGGTCTCCGGGTGCACATAACGTCGCTCGAAGTCCGCGGGCCGGAGCGCGAGCAACAGGGCGACGAGGCGCTGAGTCGTCGCCTCGAACAGCTGCAACGACCACTCGATGGGAGCGGATCGCGCGTCCGCCAGCTCGGCCCAGCGCTCCTGCTCATAGGTTCGAATCGTCGGCTCCGGCTCGGTCAAGGCGAGGCGAAGCCGCATGGCCCCGTTGAGCTGGGCGTCGGCGAGGTGGTGAACGACCTGACGCACGGACCAACCCCCCTCGCGGTAGGGGGTATCGAGCCGTTCGGCCTCGAGACCGGCCACGGCGGTGCGCAGGCGGGCCGGCGCGACCTCGATGGCTGCGATCAGCTCGGTCCGGCGCGCTCCATCGAGGCGGGTCTCGAGCTGGAGGCGGCCGGTCGGGAAGCGCGGGTCGGCGTCCGCCCGGCCGCCGATCGTCGCCCAGGCGCCGGGC
>JBFJPA010000161.1:0-9007 GCA_041617355.1 Longimicrobiales bacterium | reverse complement strand
CGGCGCCCGCGCCACCAGCACGTCCGCCATGCGCGTGATCGGCGCGCCCGACAGATCCTGCGCCGTGATCGTCGCCGAATTCGTGCCCAGCTCCCGCTTCCGCTCCGCCTTGCCCGTGATCACGTTCACCACGATGCCTTCCAGCGAGACCGCGCTCGTCCGCAGCGCGAAGTCCGCCGTCACCGTGCCACCCGCTGTCACCGTCACCTGGGCATCTTGCTGGCTGTACCCGATCAGCACCGCCCGAACCGTGATCGTGCCCGCAGGCACGTTCCGGATCGTGTACCGGCCCTGTGTGTTGCTCACGGCGCTCAGGTTCGTGCCCGCCACGAACACCTGAACGCCCACGAGCGGCGCGCTCGTCTCCTGGTCCGTGACCTGTCCGCTGACGATCCCGGTGTTCTGTCCGAACACCGGCCCCGGCAGCACGGCCACACCCAGGATCACGAGCACCAGCGCCACCAATCGACGCATGGCGTTTCCTCCTGAATGAGACATGGAAAATTGGAATTATTGGCGGAATCAACTCCGCTACTAGCCCGTTTCGCGATCATGAGAACGCGCGAGGACGAGCGGCTGTGACACGGCCTTTTCAGAGGGACCTGCCGCCAGACCTGGCGACCGCATTCGTATACGAACCAGTGCACGATCCGCTACGCCGCCAGGAATCAGAACACGAAATTTGTCAAGAGGGTTTTGCCGAAATTCCGGACGGACGATCACTCGGCTGGGGCGGTTTTGCACGCCTCGAACACGTTCGCACGTGTGCGGCCTATAATGCGCAACGGTGCCGAGGGGGGTCGGACGCCGCGACGAAACGAGCCGCGCGCTGCGCCGGCCGTGCGGAACCGAAACGACGACCGGCGCGTGGGTCCGTATACATCAGACGGAGAGGCGCAATCGGTTTGCGGGATTCGCGTACACCGGCGGCCGCGTGAGGGACCGGTCGGCCGCGATGTCATCGACCCCCGGCCGTTACGGCGCCGGGGTCGACGGGGACGGGCGTCTAGCTTACGGGGCGGGCGTCATCATGGGTGCCGAACTTCTCGAACCACTTCCGCAGGTAGAGCTGTGTGCGCAGGAAGTTCGACGGCCGGGAGCTGGTGCCGTGCCACTCGTCCTGGAAGCGGACCATGACGGTCGGCACGCCCACGTATTGCAGGGCCTGGTAATACTCTTCCGTCTGTCCCATCGGCGTGCGCAGGTCCATCTCGCCGGTCATGAGCATGGTCGGCGTCTTGACGTTGCCGACGTAGAAGATGGATGACCGGTCGATCCACTCTGCGGGATCCTCCCAGAACGGTTTCTCGAAGGTGCGCATGTAGCTGATGGCATCGGAGGTGCCCATCGCCGACATCCAGTTGACGATAGGACAGTTGGCCGAAGCCGCGCGGAACCGGTCCGTGTTGCCGACGATGTACGACGTCAGGATGCCGCCGCCGGAGCACCCGTACACGAACAGGTTGGCGGGGTCCGTGTAGCCGCGCGCGAGGACCGCATCGACGCCCCGCATCAGGTCCGGCATGTCGGCGCCCGGGTAGTCGTGGTTGATCGCGTTCGCGAACTGCGTGCCGTACCCGGTGCTGCCACGCGGATTCGTGTAGAGCACGACGTAGTCGTTCGCGGCGTGCTCCTGGAACGAGAAGTTGAACCCGCCGTTGTACATGCTGTGCGGTCCACCGTGAATGACCAGAATCAGTGGGTACTTGCGTGACGGATCGAAGTCGTGCGGCTTCACGATCCAGCCCTGTACGCGGTACTCGTCCGAGTCGTACCAGATCTCCTCGACCTCGCCGAGCGCGACGCCCGCCAGCACGTCTTCGTTCACGCGCGTCAGTCGCGTGACCTGGTTCGGATTCGAGAGACGGAAGCGCACCAGGTCGCCCGGGTCGTGCGCGCTCGCGAGTGTGCCGACCGCGGTGCCGTCCTTCGCGAACGACGACAGCTCGAACAGCTGCTTGCCCTGCGTGAGCTGGCGCACGCCGCCCTGCAGCGAAACGAAGTGCAGGCTCTCGTAACCGTCGCGTGAGACGTTGAAATACAGCCCGCTTCCATCGGGCGCCCACTGCAGCCCGCCGGACTGTCGGTCGTAGTCGCCGGAGATCAGGCGAGGATTCGAGCCGTCCCGGTTCATCACCCAGATGCGCGGATTGCGATACGTGTCGCGGTGCTCATCGCCGGCGATGTAGGCGATCAGTCGTCCATCGGGGGACGGTACGGGGCTGCTGTCGGGTCCGCGCCGGTTCGTGAGTTGCCGGATCTCGCCCGTCGCGACCGTGACCGCGTAGATCTCCGACTCCTGCCAGTGCTCCGGCCGGTCCCAATCTTCGGTGCGGTATGACGAGAAGTAGATCTCGGCGCCGTCGGCGCTCCACTCCACGCCGGAATGATTCCAGTTGCCGGTCGTCAGCTGGCGCGCCGTGCCGCCCTCGGCAGGCACGACGAACAGGTGCGTCCAGCCGGTGTCGATGTAGCCGGTGCGATCCCGCTTGTAGCTCGCGCGCTCGACGACCTTCGGCTCCGTCGTCCAGCGCGCGCCCTCCGGCCGCTTCGGCAGTGTGACGCCGGCGAAGGCCGGCCGGTCGTCCACCCGGCTCGTGAACGCGATCCACCTGCCATCCGGCGACCACGTCGGGTTCGACGGCCCGTTCTCCAGCCGCGTGATCTGCGTCGTTGCGCCTTCTTCGTCCATCCAGCGCACGAAGATCTGTGCGCCACGCGGCTCACCTTGTGCCGTAAACAGGATCCGCGTCCCATCCGGCGACCAGCGCGCGCCACTGCCATCGATCAGGTGGCGGTTCTTCGTGCCGTCCACGCCCATCATCCAGAGCGACGACTCGCGCCGGTCGTTCACCCGGTCCACCCATCCCCGCGTGTACACGATGCGCGACGCGTCCGGCGCAATCTGCGGGTCCGACACGCTCTCCATGTCCAAGTACGTCTCGAGCGCCAGCTTGCGGATTCCGGGCGCCTGCGCGTGCGACGCGGCAGGCAGCACGGCAACGACGAGGGTGAGCACGAGGCTCGCGGGTGAGAAAAGCCGGGTACGCATGGTTTGCTCCTGCCTCGGGGTGGCGGGATGTCGGCCTGCCGGCGAAGCTATCCGGGACAGCGCCCATGCGCGAGCGCCGAACCGTCATGCGGGCGGCGGCCGCTTTCCAACGATCACCGCGAGGAACGAGATGCGCCGCATTTTCCGTCGTTTCATGGCCGCCGCCGCGGTCCTGTCGGTCGCGACCATGAGCCCCGCCGCCGCCGCAGCTCAGGATTCCCCGCCGCCTCCGCACAGCCAGGTCATTTCCGCCAATCCGTTCGGGCTGCTTCTCGAGTTCTTCAACGCCGAATACGAACGCGTCGTCAGTTCCTCCTCCACCTTCGGCCTCGGCGGCTCCTTCCTCTCCTCCGACGAAGACGACTACTTCAACCTCGACCTCTTTTACCGCTTCTATCCATCCGCGCGCCCGATCGACGGCTGGGCCTTCGGCGCGAAAGTGGGCGTGACCCGTGTGCCGGACATTGGCACCTACCCCGGCTTGGGCTTCGATGTGAACCGCAGCTGGCTCCTCGGCGAACGCCAGAACTTCTACGTCGGTCTCGGCGTCGGTCTCAAGCGACTCCTCGGCACCGGCTCCGACGACGTGGGCCTCCGCTTCATTCCCACCATCCGCATCATCAACATCGGCATCGCCTTTTGAACCGATCCCGGCTCGCTGCCGCCCGCTCGTCGCGCCTGGAGGCCCCGCCGCACCCGGTTCGGTGGCGCACGCCGAATGGCGCGCGGGCGTGACGGGTTGCAGAATGAAAAGGACGCCGCTCTCCGACCGGAGGTGAACCACGCGGGTTGACTTCATCGACGTACTGCCTCGTCTCGTCACAGCCTACGAACGCGGTCGCCTCGTTCCCTTCATTGGTGGCGGTCTCAGCGCGCCCGCATGTGCATCGTGGCCGGCGCTGATCCGCGGACTCGAGCGTGCCGCACGCATCCGTGACGCACCGCTGAAGGACGACGAAAAGTCCGACACGCTCATCCGCCGCGCGAACCGCGCCACCCGCGTGCTGCGCGCGCGCGACCCAACGGGGTTTCCACACCATCTCCGAAATGCGTTGCGCACGAGACGCAGCGCCGTTCCGCCGCAGACGGGCGCGCTCGCTCGCCTCTGGTGGCCCCTCGTCCTGACCACCAACTACGACGACTACTTTCTGGACGCTTTCGAGAGCGAGCACGGCGCCGGGGCGATCGACGTGGTCGGCCGGGGTGCGACCGATTGCCAGCGCGTGCTCAACGCCCTCGCCGCCCCGGCCGGGGCCCTGCTCTGGGCCCTTCAGGGATACGTCGGCGGGCTGCGGCGCAAAGGGGAGCAGAACCCCTTCCACCAGCTCGAGCCCGAGCTTGTCGTCGGACACGAAGAGTACCGCCGTGTCACGCACAAGGAACAACACTTCCGCCGTGCATTCGCGGAGGTCTACCGCAACCGGTCGTTCCTTTTCGTCGGCAGCGGGTTGAAGGAGACGTATCTGCTCGAGCTGTTCGGCGAAGTGATGGAGCTTTGGGGCCCGAGTGTGCATCCGAACTACGCGATCGTGCCGGAAGGCGAGGTCGATCGCGATTTCCTGCTCGCACGGTTCGAGACCGTCGTCGTCGAATACGATGCCGACCAGCCGGCGCACCACGGCGCGGTACCACAGATGCTCGAGGAGCTCGCGGATTCGGTGGACCGGCGCACACGCTGCCGGAGCTGGGGCTTCGCGGTGGGTCCGCCCGTGGGTCCCGTAGCTGCCAGGCGGAAGAGCGAGTGCGGCCGCCTCCACGTCGAACGCGGTCCGCTGCCCGAACACCCTGGCGCGGGTGAATGCTTCGCCGTGAGCGCGGGCGGCGAGGACGACGGGTTTTTCTTCAGCGAGCCGATCGCGCAGGTGCTGCGGCGCCAGGGCATCGCGATCGGCAAGAGCAGGGCGGCCTTCCGCGATGGCGGCGGCCGCGCGGCGCTGCGCTCCGTCGCCATCGCGACGGGTCGGCCCGCCGATGCGGGCGATGATACGCATCCGCTGCTCGCCGTCTTCGAAGGCGCCGACGTCTATGCCGTGCGCGCTCGCAGCGAAGGCGACCTCTACGACCTGTCCGTTATCGACAATGCCCTGCGTCAACTGCTCGAGGCCGCCGCGGCCGCGGGCTACACGCGTGTTCGCGCCACGCTGCTCGCGACGGGCGGAAAAGAGGTGACGCGTGCCAAGGCGGCGGGTGAACGTCAGGGCGAGTGGCGCCGGCGACCGTTCCCGGCGCGTTATTCGTTCACGGAGATGGTGCGCGCCTACGCATCATGGTGCCGCTACCACGAGTCCGGGCTCGAGCTGGCCATCCATGTCGTGGATCCCGTCGTCGAGCGTGAATTGGCCGGCGGCCGCCTCGACGTGCACGCGCTGCTCGACAGCGATGAGCGCATCCGCTTCTGGGCCGAGGTCGACTTCGGCCTCGCCCGCGTGGAGCGCCGCCTCATGGACGAAAGTCCGCACAAGTTGATCGGCCAGGCCGCTGCGGCCCTCGACCTGCCGACCGACGGCGACGACTGGCAGTTCGAGGTCCTGCCAGCCGCGCGCGTCGGCGGCGAGGCCCGCCCGCTCGCTGAAAGCGCGAACCTGACGCTCGAAGAAGCCGGCGTCGTCATGGAATCGACCCTGCGCTTCGCGCGGCGGAAGCCCGACACCCAGCGGCCAGGCGGTACGACGAAGCCTCCCAAACGCGGCCCCACGAAGCGTCGATAGCGCTGCGGATCGGTCCCGTTCCCGCGAAAGAATCTGCCAGCCAATCCATTCTCGACACGTCCAGCGTAGCCCGTCTGAAGTCGCTCGATGATCACGTCCAGACCGTTTTCTCGCGTCAGCAGTTGAGCGGCTCGCCACCGGAGAAGACAGGCCGGGTCGAACCGAGAATCCGTTCCGAGGAGGCACACCCGATGCTTATGACTTCCCGCCGCTTGGCCACCTACGCGCTCATCGTACTCGCCGGGTGCAGTCCCGAGAGCTGCGACGAGTTTCTGGACCTCGAGGCCAACAGCAACGTGATCCAGGTTCGGCCAGAGCAGGTCAGCATCCTGACGGGCGAGTCGACGGTCGTCCGGGCGGAGACAGGAGTTCCGAATTCCCGACCCCGCGTGACCAGCCGCGATCCCTCCATCGCCACGGCGGAGGTGACGTCGACCGGCGTAGGTGGGCCGACTCCTGGCATTGCCGACATCACGATCACGGGGGTCAGCGAAGGCCGCACCGTCATCGAGGTGCTCGGCGCGAGCGACCCCATCGGCACGCCGCCGAAGCTCGTCGAGGTCGAGGTTCTGCCCGTGCCCGATTTCACGCTCGAGCTGTCGCCGCCGAGTCTCGATCTCTTCATGCGTCAGACGGCTCGCCTCACGTGCATTGTGCGCCGCAACGGCGTGCCCGTGGACGAGCCCGTGCGCTTCGTTAGCGCCGACACGGAAATCGCCACGGTCAGCGACGACGGCACGGTAACCGCCATCGAGGATGGCGGGACGACCATTACCTGCAGTATCGCCAACGGCCAGAGCATCGACGCGCTCGTGATCGTCCGCGTACCGCCCGCTCCTTCCACGATGAACATCTCCGGCAGCTACTCGCTCACCGGCAAGAAGGTCAGCGACACCTGTCCCGCCGGCACGTTCGAGGACAACATCAGCAATCCCGGACCCATCAGCGTTACGGCAGGGACGTCCGGTGGTGAGAGCTTCGTCGCGATCCAGTCCAATACGACCATTTCCGGCTCGTACGATTCAATCACGGGCGCCTTCTCCGGCACCGGCGAGATCACCATCGGTAGCAACGGTGAGGTGCTGCGCGAAACGGTCAACGGGATGTGGAAGAGGAATCCGATTCGATTCGAAGGACAGCTAATCTTCGAGTTCTTCCGCGGCACGACCCTCATCTGTCAGGTCGTCTACGACGTGGTGTACAGCAAGATGTAAGCAAGAACCGGGGAGGGCCGACACGGCCCTCCCCGCTTTCCGCCGGTCTCACCGACCAGGTGTCAGTTGCTCGGCCAGCTACCCCAAAGGCTGCAATGCCCGGCGTTGTCCGTCCTGCCAATGTTCTGCTGCACGCCGGTGTACGCCGCGTTCATGACCGCGCGCGGCGCGAAATGGAACTTCCCGTTCGCATCGGTGCGGAAAAGCATCCCGAAGTGGTCCTGGCTCAGGCCGTGTCCGATTTCGTGCAGCGCCACCGTTTCGACATCGAACGGAATCACCGTGTTGATGCCCCACGGCGCGTTCAGATTGTAGTAGATCTCGCGGAACGCCGTGTCCGGCTTGCCGTTGGCGTCGAGATCCGGCGGCGCGATGAACACGAACGTAAACGTCACACCGAGGATGCCGGGCGCCAGCGGAATCCAGCCGGCGTGCGTGATGTCCGCCACGACGGCCGGGAAGCCACCGAACGGCGTGAAGAAGAACTCGACGACGCCGAGGTCGAGCCCGGGAATGTTTGCCATTCCCGTGAGCGGAATCGTCGAGCACGTCACGTTCTCCCATGTCTGCGTGGCACGGTTGATCGCGGCCGTCGTCATGGCGATCGGGATCGGCGTGACGCCGTCCGACGTCGCACCATCGAACTGGTCCGTCCGGTACGTGATGTTCGTGCCTCCGCCTCGCCGGGGATCACCCGGCACCCAGTCCGCCGGCAGCTGCCGATTGCCCACGTCACGGAAGAACACGGTCGTGCCGACGGCATTGCCGGACGAGAGCCACTCTGCGTGGTCCAGCCGATACGCCTCGCCGCGGGCTTCCAGCGCCGCATTTACGACGCCAGCCAGCTCCGTTAGGTACGCTTCAGGACTGCTGCCGCTGACCGACATGGCCGGCGCATCGATCTCCGGTGCAGCCGGACCGAGCTCCTGGCAGGCCGATGTGAACAGGGCGAGGGTGAGGATGGCCAGGGCGCGTTTCATGGCGGGACCTCCGCGATTCGGGATTCTCGGGTACCTCGCGACGAGGCAGGAGAGTTCGGCCAACCTAGGAATCGCCAACTTGCCGGGCCACCGGACGTAGACGAGTTGCGTAACGGCGGCGCACGAGCCACCATCGCCGTCATGAGCAGCGTGGAGAAGACCGCGCGCGCAGGCGCACTCGCGTCGCACGCGATCCGCATCGAGCGGTGGGGACCTCCGGAGTCGCTGGTGCATCGCGACATCGGTGTGCCACCACCCGGGCCCGGTGAGGTGCGGCTGCGTGTCGCGGCGGTGGGCGTCAACTTCGCGGACCTCGTCATGCGCGCCGGCCTCTACGGCACGGTCCCGCCGCGGCCATTCAGTCCGGGCTTCGAAGTGGCGGGTGAAGTCGAGAGCGTGGGAACGGACGTCGAGGGATGGAAACCCGGCGATCGCGCCGTCGCATTGCTCCGTCACGGTGGCTATGCCGGGCACGTCGTCGTCTCCGTTCGCCAGCTCTTCCGTTACCCCGACGGCTTGTCGCCCGTCGAAGCGGCCGCCGTGCCCGTGGTTTTCCTGACCGCGTGGGTGTGTCTGTTCGAGTCCGCGCGCGCGCGCTCGGGTGAGACCGTCCTGATTCTCAATGCGGCGGGTGGCGTCGGCACGGCCGCGACTCAGCTCGCGCTTCGCGCGGGATTGCGCGTGATCGGCACGGCGGGCGCCGAACACAAACGTGCTTTTGTCACCGACACGCTCGGGGGCGAGGCGTGTTTCGACTCACACGGCGACTGGGAAGGCGAGGTGCGGTCGCTCGTCGGCAAACGCGGCATCGACGTCGCGCTCGATGCAGCCGGCGGTCGCTCCACACAATCGTGCCGTCGCCTGCTCGCACCGCTCGGACGACTCGTGTTTTACGGACTCAGCTCCGCGTTTCCGGGCCGCAAACGAGACTGGCCACGTGTGATTCTGGCGTGGCTGCGTACGCCACGGCTGCACCCGCTGTCCCTCGTCATCCCGAACATCGGCGTGCTCGGCGTGCATTTGCTGCACCTGAAGGATCGCGAATCACTGCTG
>JBFJPA010000160.1:0-9007 GCA_041617355.1 Longimicrobiales bacterium | reverse complement strand
GTGGCTGTGCACGGAAGCTCACCTCGGGTCCGAACAGCATCAACTTGCCGCGGCCGACGTCCGCCTCGATCGCCGCGACGCCGCCCTCAATGTACTGCTCGCCCCAGGCCCAGCCACTGCGCAGCGGGTCCTTCTCGAACCACGCGACCCGGTCGATGCCGGCCGCGCCGCTGTCGATCCGGAACAGGGGGCTGTTGTCGAAGAAGAAATCGGTCTGCTCCTTCATACCGTGCGCGAGTGGGTGACTCGTATCGATGCGTGCGCGCAGCACGGAGCCCGGCACGTAATACGTCTCGCGCGGCAGCGGCCGGCCATCCTCGCCGACGAGCGCATCGCGGACGGGCAGGGCGAGGTGCCGCGCCAGACTCGTCGAGCTGCCGATGGCGATCACCGTGCCGCCCTGCTCGAGGAACGTCTTCAACTGCGGCACCGTTTTGTCCACACTCACGCTGCCCAGCTGTGCGTGATACTCCGCCGGGATGTCCGCCCGGTTCGGCTCGCCGCCGAAACGGCCGAAGCCACCACCACCCGTGCCGGACGGAATGGCGCCATCCACGAACACGATCACGTCGTAGTTCCGCTTCAGGTTCCCGGCATCGAGCTTCGGCGCGTAGACGACCTCGAAGGGGAACTCGAACTGCTCGAAGAGCCAGCGCGTCCAGCCGCTCGGCATCGAGCCGCCATAGCGGTCCCAGAGCGCGATGCGGACGGGACGCACGCGCAGCGCCTCGGCCGACGGCCTCTGCGCCACCGCCTCGAACGTCAGGCCCTTGTCTTTGGCCAGCGTCTCGAGCGTGCCGCGGACGTTGCCCGCGGCGGGAATGAAGAACGTACCCACCGGCCAGGTGCGCCCGTTCGCGGTCACCGCCTCGTTCAGCCAGAACACGTCACGGTTCGCCTTCATCAGCCGATTCACGGCGACGAACGCATCGTTGACCTGGTGCGACAGCAACCAGCCGGCGTTGCCCTGCCCCGTGATACGGCCTTCGGGCACGGGCGCCTTCGCTCCTGCGATCGGCTCGAACGGGCCGTCGAATCCGTCCAGGATCCGGTCGAACTCGATGCCCATCTGATACGCCAGCGTCCAACCGGCTACGTCGTAGGGTGGCGTGGGCGGTCCGCCTGGATACGGGATGTCATCCGGATGGTCCTGCGGCTCGAACATGTCGAGGACGTGCGGCCGGAACGCCTGCGCCGTCTTCACGACGAAGGAGCCGGCCGGGTACGTCTTCGTGCCCACCCGGAACTCGCGCGTGGCACGGTGTACGGCCACGCCCGTCTCGAGCAGCGTCTCGACGAACTTCGCGGCCGTCGGGAAATCCGGCTGATCCGCGGGCAGGATGTAGCCGCGCGGATCCCGGTTGTTCGGGTTGCGGAGCAGGCGCTCGAACTCCTCGCGGCCGGCGCCGCCCTGACCGAAGCCGCCGCCCCCGCCTCCGCCGCCGCGATTGCCGAGCGCTTCCTGGGCCGCCGCGATGTGACGCGGATAGTGCGTCCAGGAGTCCCGGCTGCCGCGCTCGATCGAGTTCTTGCCGGCCTTGTAGATGGCGTAGAGAAAATCTTCGCGACGCTTGCTCGCGATGTCGAGCACCGCCTTGTTCGCCGTCACGGAGTAATCGACGGACTGACGGAAGCGCCACTCCTGCGGCTCGATCGGAGCGGGCAGGTCACCGTGCGGCAGTTGCCGGCGGGGAATGAACGGAATCCGCATCGGTGTCGGATTTCCGATCGTCTCCGTGAGCAACCCGATGATGTTGTGAAAGTAGGCCGTCGTGCGCAGGCCGCCGTTCCACCACGTCGAGTAGCTCGCGCCGGACCGCATGGTCGCGCCCGGCTTGTCCTCGACAATGAAGCGGTTGTGCATCGCGGCACCCACCATGTCGAGCCCCACGATCACGAGCGGATCGATGTTGTGATTGAACGGGTCCCGGAACGGCGGCGCGAACAGGACCGTGCCGGCCGGGCCCGTCTGGTGGTGGTTGTACATGATCTGCGGAAACCACTCGCGATACATCGCGATGTTCATGTTCTCGGTTTCCGGCTGCGTCGACGCGTAGAAGTCGCGGTTGTTGTCGTGGCCGACGTACTTCTGGTAGAGGCGCGGGATCCCGCCCGAGCTGCGCCGCGTCGGGTCGGGGTTGCGCATGTACCAATCGGCGACGAGGTCGTGGCCGTCCGGGTTCGCGTGCACGAACAGGATGATCACGTCGTTGAGGATGCGCATCGTCTCGGCGTCCGTGCCGCTCACGAACTGATACAGCGTCTCCGTGAGCTGCTGAGCGCCGAGCACCTCCGTCGCGTGCAACCCGCCATCGATCCAGACGACCGCCTTGCCCTCCCGCACGAGGGCACGGGCTTGCTCGTCCGTGAGTCCCTCGGCCAGCGCGAGGCGGCGCGAGATCTCCTGGTAGCGCGCCAGATTCCGATGGTTCTCCGGCGACGTCACGATCGCCATCAGCTGCGGCCGGCCCTCCGCGGTGCGGCCGATCGTGTCCAGGACCATCCGATCGG
This sequence comes from Longimicrobiales bacterium, assembly GCA_041617355.1. GTDB lineage: Bacteria > Gemmatimonadota > Gemmatimonadetes > Longimicrobiales > RSA9 > JBFJPA01. The sequence goes on along the minus strand of JBFJPA010000160.1, from coordinate 6,496 downwards.
ATTCGCCCGACAGCTTCTGCCAGTATGCCATCAACGTCTGGTAGTTCGGCAGCTGATAATCCGCGCCGATCGCATGACCGAAGTGGGCTTCCGGAGTGGTGACGGACCGCTGCGCTTGAATCGGGACACCGACGCTGAGCGCGGCCACGACGGCAAGGCACGCGCCCCGTTGACGGGCGTGTCTCATGTTCGATCCTCTCGGGAGTTCGGACGATGGGCCCGATTCGGCCCTCGTCTTCTACCGACGTCGTAGACTAGTCCAGCGTTGGCGGCCCGGGCAACGTGCCCCCGCCCCTGCCCGGTCCCGTGCCCGCAGCCCGGAACGCGTCCGTGCCCGTGTCCCGCGCCCGTGAACGTGCCCTTGCCCGCGCCCCACGACCCGCCCCCTTATACTGGCGTTCAAAAACACACCTCGAACTCTCGATCCGGAGCGCGACGACTGTGACCGACTTCCTGTTCGGCTTCCATTCCGGCTGGCGGTATCTCGTTCTGGCGGCGGGCCTGGCGGCGCTGATCATGGTGGCGCTCGGCTCGCGCGGCGGCGTGCTCGGCGATCGAGCGTTGCGGCTGGTGCGGCTGTTCGTGACGACGCTGGACATCCAGCTGGTGGTAGGGGTCGCGCTGCTCTTCCTCCGTCCGTTCTACGGACAGCTGATCGGCCACCTCGTCATGATGATCGCGGCGGTGGCGACGGCGCACTTGTTGATCGTGTCATTGAAGAAGAGGCCGCCGGAACGGCGGACGCCCGCCCTCGCGGCGACGGGCATCGTCATCTGCCTGGCGTTGATCGCGGTCGGGATTCTGGCGATCGGGCGCCCCATCCTGTGAGGTCGGGCGTTCAGACCCGCTGCTCGACCGGAGGCTCGAAGATCCGCACGTCGTCCAGTGCGGCCCGCTTCGCCTCGTAGAGGACGCTGTCGGCTGCGGCGAGCATCTCGTCGGCGGATTCCATGGATGGATGGTAGGCTGCGACGCCGGCCGTCACGGTCAGCGCTCCCTTGGAGAGCGGGGTCTCTCGGAACGCGCGTTTGACCCGCTCGACGAAGACGAGCGCGCCGGGCGCTTCACACATGGCCAGCACGGCGACGAATTCCTCGCCACCCCAACGTCCCGAGATGTCGGTGGCGCGCGTCTGTCGTCCCAGCACCTTGCCGAACTGATGCAACGCGTCATCACCGGCATGGTGACCGTAGCGATCGTTGTACTGCTTGAACCGATCCAGGTCGAAGAACACGATGGTGCACGGGCGACCGCGCTTGGCGGCGGCGAATTCGCGTTCGAGGACCAGGCGCACGTAGCGGCGGTTGGGCAGATCGGTCAGCTCGTCCGTCAGGGCGAGGCGTTCCGCGCGCATGCGCTCGCGGTGCAACACCTCCGTGAGAACGCCGATCGCCAGGCTGATCGCGATGTAGGCCGTCACGACGCCGACGAGCATCGACGCGTTGACGAGGTAACCGCCGTTCATGACCAACACGACCTGAACCAGCAGGAGCATGGCCATCCCGGCGGCGAGCGCCAGGGTCACGCCCCTCCAGCCCCGGTAATAGGCCAGGAAGAAGGCGGGCAGCAGCGACAGCAGCCAGAGCAAGACCTCCGGCTCGGCCGAGCTCTCGGGCACGAACAGCGTCGAGAAGGCCGGCACCAGAAGCGCCGCAAACGACAGGACCACGGCTCGGACGGGGAGCGCTGGGCGCCCGAGGTACCAGACCGGACCGGGTGTGTGCGGCAGGATCGCGTCTTGCTCGGTGGTCACCGTTTCGCGTGCTCAGTTTCGAGGTTCCGTATACAGTTTCGTTCAGGCAGGCTCGGAAGGTTAGCGTCGGTCTCGAATTCGCGCCCCACGCCCGGCGAAGCCGTTGGCGGGCGTGACAACCCCGGTTAGCTTGGGCGGCCCGTTTTAGCGGAGGGGGCCGTGTCGTCGCTGTCGCCAGTCACCATTCTCTGTCTCGCCAGCTACGAGAAAGGCGCGGATTTCCTGCGGGAGAGCCACCGCCTCGGGGCGCGCGTGCACCTGGTCACCGTGGAAAAGCTGCGGGATGCGCCGTGGCCGCGTGAGGCGCTCGCCGGATTCTGGCGCCTGCCGGATGAGCACCGACGGGAAGAAGTCCTCATCGCCGTGAGCTGGCTGGCCCGGTCCGAGCGGATCGACCGCGTTGTCGCGCTGGACGAATTCGATCTGGAGACGGCGGCGTCGCTGCGTGAGCACCTGCGCCTGCCCGGAATGGGCGAGACGGAGACGCGGTTCTTCCGCGACAAGCTCGCCATGCGGGAGCGCGCACGGGACGGGGGTGTCCTCGTCCCGGCCTTCACCGGGCTCTTCCACAACGACGAGGTCGCGGCGTTTCTGGAACGGACGCCGCCGCCCTGGCTGATCAAGCCGCGGACGGAGGCGTCGGCGGTCGGGATTCGCAAGCACGACCGGCCCGAGGATGTCTGGCAGACGCTGGAAGCCCTGGGCGAGCGCCGCAGCTTCTACCTGCTCGAGCAATTCATCGAGGGCGATGTCTTCCACATCGACTCGGTCGTCGAGGGTGGCACGGTTCGCTTCGCCGAAGCGCATCGGTATGCGGCCTCGCCGTTCCGCGTGATGCACGAGGGCGGCATGTTCTCGAGCCGGACCCTGCCGCGGGGCTCGCCAGAGGACACAACCCTGCGCACGTCCAACGACGCCGTCGTCGCCGCCATGCGCCTGCCGCGCTGTGTATTGCACACCGAGTTCATCCGCGGCGCCGATGGCCGCTTCTGGTTCGTCGAGACGGCCGCCCGCGTGGGCGGCGCGAATATCGTCGAGACGATCGAGGCCGCGACGGGCGTCAATCTCTGGCGCGAATGGGCCCGGCTGGAGATCGCGGCCGCGCGCGGCGAGCCCTACGCCGCGCCGTCCGGCCGAGTGGACTACGCGGGGGTCCTCATCTCGCTCGCGCGCCAGGAATGGCCGGACACCTCCTCCTACGACGCGCCGGAGGTAGTCTGGCGGCTGCGCAAACGGCATCATGCGGGCCTGATCGTCGCCGCTCCGGACCCGGCCCGCGTCGAGAGCCTGCTCGAGCTGTACACGTCGGGATTCTACAAGGACTTCTACGCCGCGCTGCCGGCGCCAGACAAGCCCACGGCATGAGTGCATGGACGGCCTGGCCGCCCGATGACGGGCAGGCCCACACCCTCACCGGCAAGGTGCTCCACCGCGGTGACATCGACACACCCGGGCTGGGCGGATCACGCGACGTTTGGGTCGGACTCCCGCCCGGGTATGGCTCCGGCACACGCTTCCCCGTCGTCTACATGCAGGACGGCCAGAACCTGTTCGACGCCGCGATCGCCTTCGGCGGGCAGGAATGGGGCATCGACGAGACGCTCGCCGCGGAGGCCGGCCGGGCCGAGGCCATCGTCGTCGGCATCGCGAACACGGGCTCGCATCGCATCGACGAATACGCGCCGTTCCAGGACGGACGCCTGGGAGGTGGCCAGGGCGAAGCTTACCTCGACTTCGTCGTGGACACGCTGAAACCCATCATCGATCACGAGTTCAGCACGCTGCCGGACCGTGCCAACACCTTCATCGCCGGTTCGTCGATGGGCGCGCTCATCGCAATACATGCGTTCCTGACGCGGCCGCACGTCTTCGGCGGCGTGGCAGCGTTGAGCCCGTCCCTCTGGTTCGCCGGGCGCGCCATCTTCGATGTGCTCGGGGCCGCCCCGTTCACCGGCGGCCGCGTCTACATCGACACCGGCACGCGGGAGGGCCCGGGCCAGCTTCTCGACGTTGCGCGCCTGCGCGAGCGGTTCCTGGAAAAGGGGTTCGTGAAGGGCGAAGACCTGCTGGTCGTCGTCGAGTCGGGCGGCCGGCACTCCGAAGTCGCATGGGCGCGACGGTTTCCGAGAGCGTTGCGCTTCCTGCTCGGCGCTCCCGAGCCCGATGCCGTGCCGCGGGTTACGCGGACAGCGGCCCGGCCCACGCGCGGCGCGTCGCGTACTCCGCGGCGGCCCCGCTGAACAACTGGAACAGCCGCAGCGTCCCATCGTCCTTGTGCAACAGCATCTCGGGATGCCATTGCACGCCGACGGCGAACGCATCGCCCGGCAGCTCGAGAGCCTCGATCAGACCGTCCGGCGCGCATGCGGTCGCTTCCAGCGATCCGCCGATCCGTTCGATACCCTGATGGTGCATGCTGTTCACGGCGAATGGGTGCGTCCCGAACGCCTCCGACAGGCGCGATCCGAGCACCGGCGCCACATCATGGGCCAGGTAGTCGCGGGCGAAGCCCTGGGTCGGGAAGTAATCGTGCTTCACGGCGCCGGGGAACAGGGCCGTCGTGTCCTGGACGAGCGTCCCGCCCAACGCCACGTTCAGCACCTGCAATCCGCGGCACACGCCGAGGAACGGCATGCCGTCCTCGAGCGCCCAGCGCGTGAGCAGTAGCTCCACGGCGTCGCGCGACGGATCGATGCGGCCCGTCAGCGGGTGCGCCTCGGCGCCGTACGTCGCGGGATCCATGTCGACGCCGCCGGGCACGAAGAGGGCGTCGAGTCGTTCGTAGATCGCGCGCAGCGCATCGATGTCGTGGTCCAACAGGGGAAGCATGACCGGCGCCGTGTTCACGGTCGCGAGGGCCACGAGGTACCGGTCGTTCATGACCCAGGAGTGCGGGAGCCCGTCCGGGATCCCGTCGATCGCCTGCAATGTCTGGGTGGGAACCCCAATCAAGGGCCGACCTGCCAGCGGCGGCAGGTCGGCGTTGGATGCCATTCGCATTCTGGAATTTAGCCCGCGTTTCAAGAATCGACCACGTCTTCTCGGGTTTCGGCCACGAGCCGGTCGACCACCGCCTCGAGGCTGCCTGTCTGCTTGTACGTCGCGAGTTGCCGATCCGCGCTCGACCCGTTCTCCAGGATCTCGTACGCGTATTCGACCTCGGTCCGGCTGCCCAGCTCATCGACGACATCGCCGATGAACCACTCGATCAACTCCCGGATCAACTCCGGTGCCGGCATTTCGAGTTCCCGGCCGAAGTCGATCAGGTTGCCTTCCAGTCCATACCGGACGGCGCGCCACTTGTTCTCTTCTATGAGTTCGGACGGATAGACCCGGAACGTGAGGTTGTCCTTCCTCAGCCGGTACACTTTCAGGACGATCGCCTGGAGCAGGGCGGCAAGGCAGGTCGCCTCCCGGACCCGCGTGCTGACGTCCGCGAAACGGAACTCCAGGGTCGGGTAGGCGTGATGCGGCCGCAGATCCCAGTAGATCTTCGAGCCGTCCGGGATGCAGCGCGTCGCGACCAGCGTCTCCTGCAGCTCCTCGAATTCGGCCCAGGAGCGGAGCGGCCGCGGGATGCCGGTCCGCGGGAAGTTGCGGAACACGACGCTGCGATAGGACTTCAGTCCGGTATTCCGGCCCATCCAGAAGGGCGAGCTGGAGAACAGGCAGAGCAGGTGAGGCAGGAAGTACCGCGTCACATTCATGGCGTCGATGACGAGCTCCCGGTCCTCGATGCCGATGTGGACGTGTGTGCCGAAGATGAGCAGCTGCTGCGCCAGGTCCTGCATGTCCTGCTTCACGCCGACGTAGCGATCGAGCGGCGTGATCTCCTGGTCCACCCACTTCGAGAAGGGGTGCGTGCCGGCGGCGGCAATGACGAGTCCCTTGCGGGCGGCGAGGTCGAGCACGAGACGACGGAGCCGGACCAGCTCCGCGCCCGCTTCCGCAGGCGTGCTGCAGACCGTGGTCCCGATCTCGACGATGGACTGGTGCAGCTCCGGCTTGACCTCGCGCAGGATGACGTCACCCGCCGCCAGGATCTCCGTGATGTAGGAACGCAACTCCCGCGACCGCGGGTCGATGATCTGATACTCTTCTTCGATGCCGATCGTCAGGCTCGGGGCCTTCATTCGACTTTCTCCTCCTCCTCGGATCCGGGCAACCATGCCGCCCGGGTCAACGCCGCTCCACCACGAAGGTCGCCAGGCTCGAGCCGCCGCCTGCCGTCACATTGACCAGGGACTCCGTCGAGAGCCGGGTCAGGCAGCCATCCATGTAGGCGCCATGGAAGATAAAAGGCGCGGTGTCGAGAATGCGGTCCTCGAAGCGCGCCTGACCATCTACGAAGACCGGGTACGGCTCACGCGGGATGGGCACGCGCTCCTGCACGATGAAGGGCTCGTCCAACGCGACGCGCACGGCCCGTTCCCAGTCGGCGTCGTCGCTTTCCCAGCCCAGCACGATGCCCGCGCCGCCGTACTCGTCGTTCGGCTTGAGCACGAGGTGGTCGCGGTTGGCCAGGATGTACGGGATCAGGTCGACCTCGGCGCCCGCACGCACCGTATGACGCTGTTCGACGACGCGGCTCCACGGTACGTGCGCCACGATCGCCTCATGTTCGGACGCCGTGAACAGGTGTGCGTTCCGCTCATCGCTCAGCACCGCGAGGCTCGCCTTCTTGTGCAGCAGCTTACAGCGGAACGGGTTCACCATGCAGACTGCGCCGTCCCGTACGGCGCG
>JBFJPA010000159.1:0-9013 GCA_041617355.1 Longimicrobiales bacterium | reverse complement strand
TGAGAGCGGCGCTGGCCGCCGCCGAGGCCGGCGCGGCGACACGCGTGGTCCTTCTGACAGGCGCCGGCAAGGACTTCTGTGCGGGCGCCGACCTGTCGGAGCTGGAACGGATCGCCGCGGGCCAGGGTCCGATCGAGAACCTGCAGGATGCGGGCGCGCTCGGCGCGTTGTTCGTCGCCATGCGTCGGTCTCGACTTCCGATCGTGGCCGCCGTGCGGGGCCACGCCATTGCAGGCGGCGCCGGGCTGGCGACGGCCGCGGACCTGGTCCTCGCGGCCGAGGATGCGAAGTTCGGCTACCCCGAGGTGCACCTCGGCTTCGTGCCCGCCATGGTGATGGCGTTGCTGCGGCGGAGCGTGGGTGAGAAGGTGGCCTTCGATCTGGCCACGGGCGGCCACCGCTTCGATGCCACCGAAGCACACCGGCTCGGCCTCGTCAATCGTGTGCTGCCGGTCGATCGCTTCGATGCCGAGGTCACCGAGTTCGTCGCGGGCCTGGCCGGACGCTCCGAATCCGCGCTCGAGCTGATCAAGCGGCTGCTGTACGGCAGCGAAGGGCTGTCCTTCGAAGACGCGGTCGGGCGCGGCGCCGAGATCAATGTGCTCGCGCGTGCCACGCCCGACTGCCAGGAGGGCGTGCGGCGCTTCCTCGAGAGACGGAAGGAATGACGTGTTCTGGGCCTCGCGCAGACGCCATGACGACGCGCGGCTGCTCGCCCCGCGCATGGTGCTCTTCGTCCTCGGTGCCGGGCTCGGTCTGGCCGGCATGGCACTCGAGATCAGCTGGCTCGTCACTGCCGGCATCGTCGTGCTCGCCGTGGGACTGGCGCTGGGGCTGATCAGCCGACGGCGGGGATCCGCTCCAGACCCCGAGGAATGATTGCGGGCGGCGATGGATTCCGCGGCGCCTGGATCCTCGCCGTTGATGACGGATCCGGCCGGCTCCGCCTGGCGCATCATGCCGACGCCACCGCGTTCGTCGCCCGCCCGCGCGTTGATTCGCTGATCCTCGACATTCCCATCGGGTTGCCGGACCGCGGTCCGCGCGAGTGCGACATCGCCGCGCGCCGACTGGCCGGACCCCGACGCGCCTCCGTCTTCCCGGCACCCACCCGCACTCTCCTCGCCGCACCATCGTACGCCGAGGCGAACCGGATGCACCGTGACCGGGAAGGCAAGGGAATCAGTCGCCAGGTGTTCAACATCGTGCCACTCGTTCGCGCCGTGGACGATGCGATCACGCCGGAGCTGCAGACGGTGGTCCGGGAGGGTCACCCGGAGCTTTCCTTCGCGCGTCTCGCCGGTGCCCCACTCACGTCGGCGAAACACTCACGCGCCGGCCATGCGGCTCGACTGGATCTGTTGCGCGGCGTATTCCCTGATATCGACGACGCCATCGCCGTGTTCGCACGGCCCGCGGCGCGGACAGACATCCTGGACGCTTGCGCGCTGCTGTGGACGGCACGTCGCGTCATCGAGGGGTCAGCGGTCGTGCTGCCGCACAGCGATCCGCCGCGCGATGCACGAGGCCTCCGCATGGAAATCGTCGTCTGACGATCCCACGCGGAGGCCCGTAATGTGCCGCGTGCGCGTTCCCGTTCAGCGCTGCGGAATCCAGACGGAGCAGGGCGGCTCGACCAGGTCGAGCCAGGACAGGGCCGGCTCGCCGATGGGCGCGCCGGGCGGCGCCGTAGGCATTCCCGGCGCCGTGTACGGCTCCGCTGGACGCTCGAGGAATCGCTCGATGTCGTTCGCGAGCAGCAGCCCGTGCGCGGTCGCGAGCACGTCCGGATCGCGTTGCCCGGCGAGTGCGTCGACACGCTGGCGCAGCGTCAGTGTGGCGAGGGCGCGAACCTGCGGCATCGCCGCACCGCTCGCGAGACCCATCAATCGATCGACGAACACGCGCTGGACGGCACGCATGATTTCCGCCTCATAGGCATCGCGCGTCCTCGCATCGAACGTCGCTGCGACCATCCGGTTCAGAACGTCCTGCAAGCCGGGCAACGACGAATCGAGTGCGTGTTGTTCGACGAGCCGCGCCGCGCGTGCCGGATTCAATACGTTGCCGATCACCATTTCCGCGGCGACGACGGCCGGCGACACGGCATCGAACGCCTCGCCGGTCCAGCGCGGGAACAGCTCGCGCGTGCGTCCCCAGCCGGAGGGCCGCGGCGGAATCCGCTCCAAGATCGTGCGTGGCAATGCCAGTGCAGACGGCTGCAGTGTCGCGAGCAGTGCGTCGAGCGCCACGCGTTGCTCCGTGGCCGGGACACGACGATACGGCTCACGACCGTCGCCGCGCAGCGTGTACAGGTAGTGCAATCCGCCCAGGGCGGCCGCAGCCGCTTCGACCTGGTAACGGTGGTGCAGGTACAGTGGCACGAGCACTTCCTCCAACGTCGCCATTGGCTGGCGCAGCTTGATGGCCTTTTCGCTGAATCGCGACAACGCGACACGCCGGACCTCCATCATCCGGTTGAGCTCTGCCGCGGCGTCCGTCCCGTTCGACCACTGGTCCGCGCGCGGCGTGACGTTGATGTCCTGGTTCGTCAGGAATCGAACGTCGCGTGCCCAAGCTTCGTTCAGGATGCGGTCGAGCTCCGCCTGTTCGTCCGTCCCGGCAGGGAAGTGGCCGTAACCCCAGCGGATGGCGACGCTATCCCACTCACCGATGCCGTCCTCATAGACCTCGGAGTAGTCGATCGTTCCGGCGGCCGTCAGCGTCACGAGCGGGTGCGGATAATCCATCACGGAGATGCGGCCTCGCTCGCTGTCGTAGTAGTTGTGCGCGATGCCGAGCGTATGGCCGACTTCGTGCGCCGAGAGCTGGCGAATCCGGGCGAGCGCCCACTCCGCCAGCCCGGGCGGCGTTTCCGTTCCCGTCTCGTACGGCGAGAGCAAGCCTTCCGCGATCATGTAGTCCTGGCGCACGCGCAACGAGCCGAGCGTCACGACGCCCTTGATGATCTCGCCCGTGCGCGGATCCGTCACACTGCCGCCATAGCTCCAGCCGCGCGTCGAGCGGTGCACCCAGTTGATCACGTTGTAGCGGATGTCGAGCGGACTGACCGAGTCGGGCAGCATTTCGACCTGAAACCCATTGCGGTAGCCCGCGGCCTCGAAGGCCTGGTTCCACCAGCGTGCGCCTTCGAGCAGCGCCGTGCGGATGGGTTCGGGCGCCCCCGGGTCGAGATAGTAGATGATGGGCTCGACCGGATCGCTGACCGCCGCACTCGGATCGCGTTTCGCCAGACGGTGCCGGTTGATGAACCGGCGCGTGAGCGACTCACCGAGCGGAACTGCGTAGTCCTGCCACGTCTCGTCGTTGAAGCTTGAGCGCGGGTCGTATACGCGCGGCGTGTAACCCGGTCCGGGCAACTGGATCAACGAGTGATGCAGACGGACCGTAGCCGCCTCCGAACTCGCGGCGACGTTGCCGACGCCTTCGAAAAACTGACCGCCGCCGCCACCGAAGCCACCGCCTCCTCCCGTGCCGGGCTGCTGCACGAACGTCAGCTCGACTTCCATTTCCGTGTTCTGCGGAAAATTCTGGACCATGGGCAGGTACACGGCGCTGCGGCTGGTCTCCAACCGATACGTGCCGGGCCGCAGCCGCTGCGCCATGTTCGTCGCATCGCGCAGCAGGAAATCACTCAAGTCGACCAGCACCCGGCCATCGGTTTCGGCCGCCACCGTGAAGCCCCACAGCACCGACCGCGCGAACGCATCCGTGACCGCGCGCACTTCCGCCGAATTCGTGCTGTTCGCGCGGTACCGGTAGTTCGGCTGCACCATCAGCACCTTGGGCCCCCGCCGCTCGAACCGCACGATGCGTGAGCCCTGCAGCTGGCCGCGGTCCAGGCCGATGTCGTTCGATCCGAGACCTGCCGCGAGGCCGGCCACGTGCAGAACCTCCGTGTCGAACCGCGAAATCTCCAGCCACAGCTTGCCCGTCGACTCTTCCCAGTACATCGGGAAGAAACCGGGCAGCGCACGCATGCCGGCCGTCTTCTGTGCGATCGTCGGAGTTGCGTTCGCGCCTTCGGCTCGACGTTCTTGTGCTGTCGCGCTCGCGGTGAGTGTCAGGGTCAGCAGCCACGCGATCCAGGCGGCGCGCGACCGGCGGGGCCGGACGTGCCTCATGCGGTCCTCCGTGCGGTAGGTAGGGACGGAACGGTGTGGAGGCCGCCAAGTTATCCGGAGTCCTGCCGTCGCGACAACCGTCCCGATAACCCATGGCCGCGCCCCATGAATCACATACAATCGAGGTGAACCTCGACCGAGCCCTAGCCCCAGCCCCAGCCCGATGCACAACGATCTCCTCGTCCAGGCTCGCACCATCCTGAAGCGCGTGTTCGGATACGACGATTTCCGTGGCGGCCAGGCGGAGGCCGTGCGTGGCGTGCTCGAGGATCGCGATGTGCTGGTGCTCATGCCGACCGGCGGCGGGAAGAGCCTCTGCTACCAGGTTCCTGCGCTGACGCGGCCCGGCCTCACGCTCGTCGTGAGTCCGCTCATTTCGTTGATGTCGGACCAGGTCGAAGCACTGCGTCGGCGCGGCGTCGCGGCGGCGGCCGTGCATTCCGGTTTGTCCGTGGCCGAGACCGAACGCCACCTCTACAGGGCGTCGAGTGGCGAATTGCGCTTGCTGTACCTCGCGCCCGAACGCTTCGACGCGGACTCGTTCCGCGCTCGCTTGCGGCGACTTCCGGTTCGTCTTCTCGCTGTGGACGAGGCGCACTGCATTTCGCAATGGGGCCATGACTTCCGACCGGCGTATCGCCGACTCGGCGAGGTGCGCAGACGATTGCGTTGTCCGGTCATCGCACTGACGGCGACGGCGACACCGGAAGTCCGATCCGACATTACGCGATCGCTCGGGCTGCGCCGGCCCGTCATCATCACACGCGGCTTCGACCGGCCGAACCTGAGCTGGCACGTCGTCGCGGCGCCGCCCGGTGATGCACGCCTGGATCTGCTGCGTGCACTGCTGCGAACACGCGATGGTGGGGCCGCCATCGTGTATGCTGCCACGCGTCGCTCCGTCGATCACGTCGCCGACTATTTGAATCACACAGGCATCCGTGCCGCAGGCTACCACGCGGGCGTTCGATCCGACGAGCGCACGCGGATTCAGGACCTGTTCCTGTCCGGCGCGATCCGCGTGATCGTCGCGACGAACGCGTTCGGCATGGGCATCGACAAGCCCGACGTGCGGCTCGTCGCACACGTCGCACTCGCCGGAAACCTGGAGGGTTATTACCAGGAAGCCGGCCGCGCCGGCCGCGATGGTGCGCCGGCGCATTGCGTGTTGTTACACGGTCGCACGGATCGTGCGACGCACGCGTTCCTCATCGGCCAGACCCATCCGTCGCGGCGTGCGATCGAGGCCGTTTACGGCGCGCTCGTACGTGCAACGCCCACGGTGGGACCCGTCCTCGTATCGCCCGACATGCTGGCAAGGAACACGGCCGGGCGGTGCCTGCCCAGGCAGGCGGAGGCTGCCTTGCGGGTCCTCGAGGAGGCCGGTCTGATGCGGGTGCTCGGGTCCGAGCGACTCGAGCCCGAAGTCCGCTTCGTCGTGCCGCCCGACCGCGTACTCGCGACGCTTCGTGGCGCTGGCCTCGACGAGGACGCCGATGCGCTCGCCGACCTCGCTCTACACCATGCGCTGGATTGCCTGCGTCCCCGCCCGATCGGGCCGGCCGGACGCGTGGTGCTCGAACGGCTGGAACGGATGCAACGGGAGGGCTGGATCGAGCTGCGCGCCCGCACCGGACGTCTCTGGATCGAGCGGACCTGCTCGGCGCCGCCCGGCCGGTTGCCACTCGACTGGGAGGGTCTGCGCCAGCGTCGCGCCAGAGAGGAGGTCCGCCTCGCACGCATGGAGGCGTACGCGCTGACCCGCGGTTGCCGCCGCGTCTTCGTGCTCCGCTATTTCGGCGAGTCGTACGACCCGGCGGACTGCTCGGGCTGCGACAACTGCCTGGGTCCGGCCGGCGCCGTCCTCGCCAACGCTCGCCCACCCCGAACCGGTCCGATCGACCGTCTGCGCGCCTGGGCCCACCGATGACAGCGACCCCTGCACCCCAGACCCTCACCCTCACCCTCACCCTCACCCTATTCCTGTCCCTCTCCCTCCTCCCTCTTTCGGGAAGTCCCCGTCTTTTCTAGCTTTCGCCGTTCGAATTCTCTGTCTGCGAGCCCATGCTACCCTATACAGAAGACCGTCACGAAGCGCTCCGCCGCACCGTCCGCGAGTATGCCGAGGCCGAAATCGCGCCCATCGCCGAGCGTTACGACCGAGAGAGCCGGTTCCCATGGGATACGGTCCGCGGCATGGCGGATCGCGGCTGGTTCGGCGTCAACGTGCCCGACCGTTACGGTGGCCTCGGCCTCGACTACTTGAGCTACCTCATCGTGCTGGAGGAGCTGGCCCGAGTCGATGTCAGCCATTCGATCACGGTCAGTGCGCACTCGACGCTCGGCCTTTCGCCGATCCTCAGCTTCGGCGACGAGGCCCAGAAGCGTCGCTGGCTGCCGCACCTCGCGAGTGGCCGCGTGCTCGGCGGGTTCGGCCTGACCGAGCCGGCCGCCGGCTCCGACGCCAGCGCGACACGCACGGTCGCGATTCGCGAGAATGGCGGCTACCGCATCAATGGCAGCAAGATCTTCATCACACACGCTGGCGTCGGCGAGATCTTCGTCATCACGGCCGTCACCGACCGCGACAAAGGCGCGCACGGCATCACGAGCTTCGTCGTGACCAAGGAGACCGTCGACCGTGCGGAAGCAGACCGTGTCGGCATCGGTCATGCGCCCGAGCTCGAGCCGTTCACGCCGGGCGTTCGGGCCGGCAAGAAAGAAGACAAGATGGGCTGGCGAGCCTCCGATACACGCGAGCTGATCCTCGAAGACGCGGAAGTGTCCGCGGCGAATCGGCTCGGCGCCGAAGGCGAAGGCTTCGTCAATTTCATGAAGACGCTCGACGCCGGCCGGATCGGTATCGCAGCCCTTGCGCTCGGTTTGGCGCAGGGCGCGTTCGACCAGACCCTGGCGTTTACGAGCGAACGCAAACAGTTCGGGAAGACCCTCCGCGACTTTCAGGGCGTCCAGTTCTCGCTCGCCGACATGGCCACCGAGATTGCGGCGGCGCGGCACCTCGTGTATCACGCCGCGTGGCTCAAGGAAAAGGGCGTGCCCTACGGCCCCGCCGCCTCGATGGCCAAGCTGTTCACCAGCGAGCTGGCCATGCGCACGACCACTCGTGCCGTCCAGCTCCTCGGCGCCCACGGCTACACCTCAGAGTATCCTGTGGAGCGCATGATGCGTGACGCGAAGATCTGCGAGATCGGCGAAGGCACCTCGGAAGTCCAGCGGATGGTCATTGCAAGGAGCTTTTTCCGCGAGGCCGACGCGAACTGACGCGGTCGCCGCGGGACCATCCGGGACCCAATGAAACGTGAAATCCTGATCTCGGCCACGCCGAACGAAACGCGTGTGGCCATCCTCGAGGACGAAATCCTCGTCGAGCTGATGGTCGACCGGCCGGACGCGGAACGGCTCGTCGGGGACGTCTATCTCGGCGAGGTGCAGGCCGTGCTGCCCGGCATCCAGGCCGCGTTCGTCGACATCGGCACCGAGAAAGCCGCCTTCCTCCACGTCTCCGACGTCGAGGATGAGTGGGAAGAGGACGACGACGAGGACGAGAACGGCAAGGACGAGCGCCGGCGCATGCGCCCGATCCAGGACCTGATCCAGAAGGGCCAGCGCGTCCTCGTCCAGGCCTCGAAAGAGCCCATCGGCACCAAGGGCCCGCGCGTCACGACGCATATCTCGCTGCCCGGCCGCTTCCTCGTCTACATGCCGCAGTCGAAGCACATCGGCGTCAGCCGGAAGATCGAGCAGCGCGACGAGCGGGCCCGGCTCCGGGCCCTCGCCCGCGAGGTCGTCCCGGAGGGCGGTGGCGGCGTCATCATCCGCACGGTCGGCGAGGAGCTCACACGCGAGATCTTCCAACGCGAGTTCCACACCCTGCGCGACACTTGGTCCCGCATCCAGAAGAAGCAGCGCGGCGCGCGTCCGCCCGCCCTGATCCATCGCGAAGCCACGCTCACCAGCGGCATCATCCGCGACGTCTTCACACAGAAAGTCGATGCGCTCGTCGTCGATTCGAAAGACGTCCATGCGGAGATCAAACAGTACCTCGACGGTATCGACCCGTCCCTGATGGAGCGGGTGCAGCTTTACAGCGAGCCGACGCCACTCTTCGACAAGTACGACATCGAAGAGGCCATTCGTGAGGCCTTCCAGCGCCGCGTAGACCTGCCGTCGGGCGGCTACATCATCATCGAACCGACCGAGGCCCTCGTCTCCATCGACGTCAACACGGGCCGCTACACTGGCAAGAAGGATCCCGAAAAGACGATCCTGCGGACCAACCTCGATGCGGCCCGCGAAGTCGCTCGCCAGCTTCGGCTGCGCGACATCGGCGGCATCATCGTCGTCGACTTCATCGACATGGACACGAAGTCGAGCCAGGACAAGGTGCTCCAGGAACTCAGACAGCACCTCGGCCGCGACCGTGCCCGCACCCGCGCCTTCCAGGTCTCCGAGCTCGGCCTCATCCAGATGACCCGGCAGCGCGTGCGGCCTTCGCTCTTCCAGTCGTTGACCGAGCCGTGCGACTACTGTGGCGGTTCCGGCCGCGTGTTTCGACCCGAGACCGTCGTGCGCCGGCTCGAACGCGCCGTCCACCGGGTCGGAATCCACCGCAACGAACGCCAGCTCACGCTCCGGGTCCACCCCCAGGTCGCCCTCTACATCCTCGAGGAAGAGCCCGAGTTCATGCGCCGCCTGGCCAGGACGCTCGGTCTCGAGATCGACCTGCGCGACGACCCACTCATGAAGCAGGACGAGTTCAAATTGCTCGGCGGCCCCGCCGACCAGGACGTCACCGCGAAATACGCTTTGGGCTGAGGGCTGGGGATGGGGCTGGGGCTGGGGCTCGG
>JBFJPA010000158.1:0-9016 GCA_041617355.1 Longimicrobiales bacterium | reverse complement strand
GGTGTAGTCCATGGCGCCGCGCTCGCGCAGCTCTTCGACGACGTTCGCGACCTTGCCCGCGCGCTGGCCGATCGCGCAGTAGACGCAGATGACGTCGCCGCCCTTCTGGTTCAGGATCGTGTCCAGCGCGACGGCCGTCTTGCCGGTCCCACGGTCGCCGATGATCAACTCGCGCTGGCCGCGGCCGATCGGGATCATCGAGTCGATCGCCTTGATGCCGGTCTGCAGCGGCTCCTTCACGGGCTGCCGCAGCACGATGCCGGGCGCGACGATGTCAATGTAGCGGCGGCCCTCGGCCGGGATCTCGCCTCGCCCGTCAATGGGCTGGCCGAGCGAGTCCACGACGCGGCCCAGGTAGGCGGAGCCGACCGGGATGTCGAGCACGCGGCCCGTGCGGCGGACGGCGTCTCCCTCATGGAGGATTGTCCAGTCGCCCATGACGACCGCGCCGATGTTGTCCTCTTCGAGGTTGAGCGCCAGCGCCGTCACGGTCTCACCGGACTCGGACGACGTGATCTGGAGCATCTCGCTCGACATGGCGTTGGTCAGGCCGTAGATGCGCGCGACGCCGTCCTTCACTTCCAGGACTGCGCCGACCTCCTCGACCTTCAGCTCCTCCGTGTACTGCTCGATCTCGCGGAGGAGGACGTTCTTGATCTCGCTGGCGCGGAGCTGCGATTCGGTGCTGGCCATGGTTCGCTCGGTTCAGGAACTCGGATCTGGAAAACTCAGACGGTTGCGGGCGAGGCGCTCTCCAGCAGCCGCTGCCGCAGGTTCAACAGGCGCCGCCGCAGCGACGCGTCCAGGATGCGATCGCCGTAGCGAACGACGATGCCGCCCAGAATGGCCGGATCGATGTGGTAGTGCGGCACCACGTTCCGGCCGAGAATCCGGGAAAGTTGCCGCGCGACGTCGGCCGCGGCGCGTTCGTCCAGCTCGTGTGCGAGCGTGGCCTTCACGTTGAGCCGACCCAGGTGCTCATCCAGGAGCGCGCGGTACTCGTCGCCCATTGCGCCCAGGATGCGCTGCCGGCGTTTGTCCAGCACGACCATGAGGAAGTTCAGGAAGTGCGCCGGCATCTTGCCCTGGAGTGCGGTCCGCAGTGCCTTCTTCTTCGCGGCCACGTCGATCTTCGGTGTGATCAGGAAGGCGCGCACGCGCGGGTCGGCCGCAAGCACACGGTCGAGCCCATCGAACGCAGTCGCGTACGCCGTTTCCTCGCCGTGCTTGCGAGCCAGGGCGAAGAGCGCATCCGCGTAACTGCGGGCTACGGTCGAGTCACGCACGATCAGACGGCTCCGGCCGCGCCGCGCGTCGCGGTGCGGTTCAGGTATTCCGTGACGAGGCGACGGTCTTCATCGGCCGTCAACGTCTTCTCGACGAGCTTGGCGGCGGCCGCGATGGCAATGTCGACGGCCTCGCGCCGCACGCTTTCGAGCGCCTTCTCGCGCTCCCGAATGATGTCGTCCTTCGCACGCGCGACGATCTGTTCCTGCTCGGTCCGCGCCCGGTTCAGCAGCTCGTTGCGCGTCCGCTCCGCCGCCTGCTTGGCCTCCGCGATCAACGCCTGCGCTTCCACGCGCGCCGCGGTCAGCTCCCGCCGCTGCTCTTCCAGTAGGGACTCCGCCTGCGCGCGCTGCCGCTTCGCCTCGTCCAGGTCATCCTGGATTCGCTTCTCACGCGCCGCCGCGTAGCCGAGGATCGGTGGGAACGCGAACTTCGCGAGCACCGCCATCAGGCCCAGGAAGATCACCACCGTCCAGAACGACACGCCCGTCACGAGATTGAAGACGTTCGGCGTGTGCTCCGCCGCCGCAGCGGCCTCTTCGGCGTGCTCCTGCAGCACCAACCAGATCATGTTCATGCGCTTCGCCCCTCAACCGGACGGACGAGCCCGCTCGACTCGCCCGCCCGGTCGGTGTCAGGTCAGATCAGGAACGCGATCACCAGGCCGAACAGTGCGGCACCTTCGATCAGCGCCGCGAGAATGATCGCCGCCGTCTGGATGTTGCCGGCGATCTCCGGCTGGCGTGCCATCGACTCCGTCATCGCGCCGCCAATGCGGCCGATCCCGATGCCGGCCCCGATCACCGTCAACCCCGCGCCCACCGCCTTACCGAACTGCGACAGGTAGCCGGCCGCGGCCGTCGCGTCCATCGCTGCCTGCTGCAGCATGCCGAGAATGGGCAAACTCATTGGAACGTCTCCCGTGGTTCCGTGTTCGGGGTCTCTCGTCGCGCTCCGGCCCGCCGTCGGTTCGCCCCCGTCGCGTCCCGCCAGCTCCCGCCGCTTCGTGGTCCAGCCCGTCCGGACCCGCGGCACATCACCAGGCGAACCGCCCAGTGACCTTACGACGACCGCCGCCCGGAGACCCGCGGCCGAAGGCGTGTGACCCGCGCACACGCTCGCGTGATTCGTTGCCCCAGCCCCAGCCCCAGCCCAAGCCCCAGCCCCAGCCCCACTCAGTGCGCGTGCCGAATCAAGCCGATGAACACGGCCGACAGCATCGCGAAGATGTAGGCCTGCAAGAACGCCACGAAGATCTCCAGCAGCATGATCGCGACGGCCATGACCAGCGGCGCCGGCGCCGCCCAGAACACGTCGGCCAAAGCCGCCGTGACCAGCAGGCCCGTCAGCGCGAGGACGACCGCGTGCCCGGCCGTCATGTTCGCGAACAACCGGATCGCCAGTGCGAAGGGCTTCGTCAGCTTCCCGAGGAATTCCACCGGCGTCATGATCACGTACATCGGGATCTTCATCGCCCAGTGCATGCCCTCGGGCGCGTAGAAGATCGTCTTCAGGTAGCCCTTCGTGCCCAGCTCCCGCATGCCCGCGACCTCGACCGTGATGAACGTGAGAATCGCCAAGGCCGCCGTGACCGAGATGTTGCCGGTCGCCGATGCGCCCCACGGCACCAGGCCGAGCAGGTTGCAGAAGAGGATGAAGAAGAAGACGCTCACGATGTACGGAACGAACCGCTCGCCACCGTGGCCGATGTTCCTCAAGGCGACTTCATCGCGCAGGAACAGGATGAACGCCTCGACGACGTTCGCCGCGCCTTTCGGACCACGCTCCGCTCCCGCCACGTGCGAGCGCCGCGCGCTCCGCGCCGCGAGAATCAGCGTCAGCGCGACCAGGATCGCCGCCACGAACATGAACACGACGTGTTTCGTGATCGAGAAATCTACGGTCAGCGGCCCCAGGTGGACCGGCTCCCAGACCGGCAGGTGCACCACCCCGAACGGCGTCTCCAGCTCGTGGCTGTCCGCCAGGTGGTGCAGGATCATTTCCTTGATATCGAACTCGCCCTCGGGCGCGGCGGCGAGTCGCAACGACGCAATGCTCCCGATCATGACGCGCGTGGCCCTCGTTTCAAAAAGACGGGCTCGAGGAGAATCAATCCAAACAGGAACGCCACGAAGCTAATCAGCAGCGGCTCCGCGGGCAGCGCCGTTGAGCGCGTGCCGAAATAGGCCAGCACCCCAAGGGTCAGGAACCGCAGCCCCATGCCGCCCACCCAGCCGAACATGAACAGCGATGCCTGCCGCCGTACGCCGACCAACAGCGCGAACGCGATCAGCTGGAGCACCCAAGCCAGGCCGGCCGACAGCCAGATCGCGCGCGTCGCCGCGCCTCCCGTCGCTGCTCCCGCCAACCCGGCGCAGGCCGCCACCAGCACCAGACTCGCGCCCGCATACGCGGTCCAGGCTTTCATCCGCGTGGCGTCCCCTTATCCGACTCTCGTTCCGCCTGCCGCAACGCCTTCGCCTCGCGGCCCGGAACGACGACCAGGTGGTGGATCATGTAATAAAAGCCGGCGGCGGCCCCGACGAACGCGCCCAGCACCGTGAATAGGGGCCGCGTCCCCAGCGCGCCATCCGCCAGCGTGCCCAGCCAGAGAAACAGCAAGGTCGACAGCGCCCACGTCAGCCCTACGCCCAGGTAGCGTGACACGTCGACCGTCGCCGCCTGCTTCCGTCCCTGCACCGCGCCTCGCTTCACAGTGGCCCGCAAGCCGCCGATTCGGCTTCAGCGTGGATACGTTACGAGCTTGTGAATTTTTTCGCAAGCACCCTCCTTGACGCCCCTCCGCGACACCCGCCATCTTGCGATGATTGCACCCGTTACACCCTCTCGGCCAACCATGCCGGTGCCGGGGTTGCGAGGCGCGGAGCGGCAGGAACGCGACCGTGGGAGACGCTGCGGTCACGGTGGACGTCGCGACGCCGCTCCGGAAGGCCCGGCGGTCCCACGTCTCCAATCTCTGCTCGTGCCGTCCGGGAGGGGCGGCGAACCGAAGGCGCCGGGACCGGTTGGAAACGGTGGGCGGCGGGCGGGAGTTCGCGGCGCCGCCGTTGCGGGTCCGGCACGCGTCGCGTAGGTCTCCGGATGGCGGGACCGTGGAATCGGGAAATCGGAGAGGGGATGGAAGCGAACGCGGCCAGGCTGGACCCGGACGTCGAGCTGCTGGACCGGCTGGCGTCGGCCCGGGCGGCGCTGGAAACGGAAATTGGCCGGCGGGTGGTGGGGCAACGGGCGATCGTAGAAGGGCTGCTCACGGCGCTGCTGGCGGATGGGCATGCGCTCTTGGTGGGCGTGCCCGGACTGGCGAAGACGCTATTGGTCTCGACGCTGGCGGATGCGCTGGACCTGGAGTTCAGCCGAATCCAGTTCACGCCGGACCTGATGCCGACGGACATCACGGGCACGGAGGTTCTGGAGGAGGACCGGTCGACGGGCAAGCGGATGTTCCGGTTTGTCCGGGGGCCGATTTTCGCGAACGTCGTACTGGCCGATGAGATCAACCGGACGCCGCCGAAGACACAGGCGGCGCTACTGCAGGCGATGCAGGAGCGGGCGGTGACGGCGGCGGGCGAGACGATGGCGCTGGACCGTCCGTTTTTCGTGTTGGCGACGCAGAATCCGATCGAGCAAGAAGGCACGTACCCGCTGCCGGAAGCGCAGCTCGATCGATTCATGCTGGAGCTGCGCATTGGGTATCCGACGGCGGCGGAAGAGGAGCAGATCGCGATGCAGACGACGGGGGCAGAGGAGCCGCAGGTCCAGCGCGTGCTGGGCGCGGCCGAGCTACTGCGGCTGCAGAAGCTGGTGCGTCGAGTACCGGCGCCGCCTTCGCTCGTCTCCTACGCGGTTCGTCTGGCGCGAGCGACGCGTCCTGCGGACGAAGCCGCGACGGATGTGATTCGACGGTATGTGAGCTGGGGCGCAGGCCCCCGCGCGTCGCAATACCTCGTACTGGGCGCGAAGGCGCACGCGGCCATGGCCGGCCGCGGTGTGCCGAACTTCGAGGATGTCCGGAACGTGGCGCCATCGGTGCTGAGGCATCGGCTGGTCACGAACTTCCAGGCGGAAGCGGATGGCCGGACGCCGGGCGACATTGTCGAGGAGTTGATCCAGACCAGTCGGAAATGGACATAGCCCGAAGTAGCGGCGACTCCGACGGCGCTAGACGCCGGGGGTCGCCGTGCTGATGCTCGTTCTCGGGCTCGGTGCCGCGATGCTCGTCTCGGCGGTTTTCTCCGCGGTCGAGCTGGCGGTCTTCGAGCTCAGTGACGCGCGTGTCCGCACGCTTGCCGATGAAGGCTTCCGCGGCGGCCGTTCGCTCGCCCAGGTGCGCGCGCGTCCTGTGCGTGCGCTCGTCCTGCTTCGCCTGGTCGATGCCCTCGCCGATATCACGGCGGGCGTGATCGCCGGGTACCTGGCCTATCTGCTGTGGGGCACGTCGGGTCTCGCCATTGCCGCCGTCGCCGCGGCGCTCGGAATCCTGTATCTGGGCGAGCTGGTCCCGATTGGGCTGGCCACCAATCACGGGCTGCGCCTCGCGCTTCTCGCCGCTCCGCTTCTGCTTCCGCTCATGGGCGTGCTCGCGCTGCCGCTGGATTTGCTGGCGAAGGCGGCGCGGGTCCGTCGTGCGCCGCGCGAGAACGGAGCGGCCACGACGGAGACGGAGATCCGGCAGCTCACGGCGCTCGGTCACGACGAGGGCGTGATCGGGGAGCATGAGCGCGAGCTGATCGAGCGGGCCTTCCGTCTCGATCACACGCAGGCATGGGACATCATGACGCCGCGCGTGGATGTATTCGCCTGGCGTGATTCGATGCGCCTGAGTCAGATCGCGTCGGAGCTCAGCTCCTTGCGCTTCTCTCGTGTGCCCGTGTACGGCGAAAGTGTGGACGACATCACGGGCGTGCTGTACCTGCGGGACGTCTACCAGGCCCTGGTATCGGGCCAGCGCGATGTGACGCTGCGCTCACTCGCCCGTGAGCCGCTCGTGGTTCCGGGCTCCGTCAGCCTGACAAAGCTGCTGCGCGATTTCCAGACCCGCCGCATCCATCTCGCCGTGGTCGTGGACGAATATGGCGGGACGGACGGCCTGGTCACGCTGGAAGACGTGATCGAGGAGCTGGTCGGCGAGATCGTGGACGAGACGGACCTCGCCGAAGAATCGCTGCAGCGCGTGTCGCGGACGGAGATCCTCGCGATGGGTGATGCGGACCTGCGCGAGATCAACCACATCTTCAATACGACGCTGCCACAGCTCGAGCATCGCTCGCTGAACGGTTGGCTGCTGGAAGAGTTGGGTCGGGTGCCGGAGCCCGGCGTGGTCATCGAGCGGGATGGCGTACGGATCGAGGTGCTGGACGCCACGGACACGCAGGTCACGCGCGCGCGCCTCCGTCGCCTGACGTCGGATGCCGGTGAAGGCAAGCGGCGGCGGGACAGTCGCGTGGATGCCGCGGAGCGCACGGGGTGACATCCGCAGTCGACGCACTCGCGCCGGACGCGACAGCGATCGCGGCGGCGCTCCGTCGCATTCGTGATCCTGTCCGACACACTCCGCTCGAGCGAAGTCACGCGCTCTCCAACCGCCACCGTCGCGACATTCACGTCAAGCTCGAGTGCTGGCAGCCGACGCGCTCGTTCAAAGTGCGCGGCGCGTTCAATGCCATTCGATCTCTCGACGCGGCGGCCCGGGCGCGCGGGCTGGTCACCGCGTCGGCCGGCAATCACGGCCAGGCCGTCGCCCTCGCCGCCGCGGACATCGGCGCCAGGGCGCTGATCTTCGCGCCACGCGATGCGCCGGATGCGAAGAAGCGCCGGATCCGCGCACTCGGAGCGACGCTCGATGATGCGTCACGGGATTACGATGAAGCCGAGGCGCGCGCACGGTCGTACGCGGCCGAGCATGGGGCGACACTCGTGCACGCGTTCTCGGACCCGGATGTCGTCGCTGGACAGGGCACAGTCGGCCTCGAGATCCTGGCCGACTTGCCGATGGTGCGAACGATCGTTGTGCCCGTCGGAGGCGGCGGTCTCATCGCCGGCATCGGAATCGCCGTCAGAGCGCGCTCGCCCGCCACACGCATCGTTGGCGTGCAGAGCGTCGAGACTCGCGTTATGCACGACTCGCTGGCCGCCGGCCGCGTGCTGGAGCTGCCCGTCACGCCGACCCTGGCGGATGGCCTCGCCGGCGGCATCGACGCGGCGAGCCTGGCGCGCGTACAACGGGTCGTGGACGCGATCGTGCTCGTCGAAGAGGCGGCGATCGCGCGGGCCATACGCACACTCTTCGAAGACGACGGTATCGTCGCGGAGGGGTCTGCGGCCGCTGCGATCGCGGCGCTCGACCGACTGCAGGATCTGGACGACGGCCCGGTCGTGGCCGTGATCACGGGCGGCAACATCGACAGCGCGCGTCTCACGCGCATTCTCCAGGATCGCTAATGGCCCACATCATCCCATTCCGCGGACGGGTCCCGCGGGTCCACCGCTCGGCGTTCCTGGCTCCCACGGCCGTGCTCATCGGCGATGTCGAAGTCGGTGCCGACGCGAGCATCTGGTTCGGCGCGGTGCTTCGGGGTGATCATCCCGATCACGGCATTCGCGTCGGCGCCCGCGCGAGTGTGCAGGACAACTGCGTATTGCACGTGAGTGCCCGCGGTCCGACCGTCGTCGGCGAAGACGTGACGGTGGGACACGGCGCCGTCTTCGAGAGCTGCGAGATCCGGCGAGGTGCACTGATCGGCATGAACGCCGTCATCCTGCACGGCGCGGTCGTCGGCGAGGGTGCGCTCGTGGCCGCGTTGAGCGTGGTACCGGAGAACATGCAGGTCCCGTCCGGCACGTTGGTGGCCGGCGCGCCGGCGAAAGTTCGCAAGACGCTGGAAGGCGACGCGGCGGCGTGGGTTCGCAACAGTGCGGATCATTACGTCGCCCTTGCGCGCGAGTACCTGGAGCAGGACATCGGCAGGCCGTGACATCGGATGTCGTGGTGATCGGCGGCGGCGTGGTCGGCCTGGCAACGGCCCGTGCGCTCGCCCGCGAGGGCGCGCACGTCACGGTCGTCGAGCGCGGCTCGCCCGCGCGTGAAGCGAGTTGGGCCGCGGCCGGCATGCTCTCTCCGCTCGGCGAGGCCGGTCATGTCGGCGATCTGCGGGTCCTCGCCGAAGCGAGCCTCGATCGCTGGCCTCGATTCGCGGAACGGATACAAGCGGAGGCCGGCCTCGACATCGGCTACCGCGCGACCGGCGCGCTGCGGGTTGCGTACGATGCGGCCGCAGCCGCGGCCCTGCGGAGCCTCTTCGAGCAGGCCGGCCCACGCGCAGGCGCGGAGCTGCTGGATGCGGCCGGCGCGCGTCAGCTCGAACCGGCGCTCACCGACGATGTCGTGGCAGGCCTGTCGATCGCGCGCGATCACGTCGTCGACAACCGCGCCCTCGGCGACGCGCTCCAGACGGCCGCACACGCGGCCGGCGTGCAGATCCGCAGCGGCGCCGCTGTCGATGAGATCATCATCGGGCACGCAGCCGGCGGGAAACGCCGCTTCACTTCGGTGCGGTTGACGAACGGCGATTCGTTGACGGGCGGCACCGCAATCCTCGCGGCCGGCGCATGGAGCGCGGCCCTGCGCGGTCTGCCCCGTACCGTTCCCGTCCGTCCCGTGCGTGGCCAGATGTATGCCGTGGCAGACGGAGGAATCGCGCGCACGCTCGTC
>JBFJPA010000157.1:0-9019 GCA_041617355.1 Longimicrobiales bacterium | reverse complement strand
GGCGGAGCTCCAGTCCGCGCGAGACGAGCTGATGCAGGCCGTCAGTGCGGCGGGCCAGCAGTTCTACCAGTCGCAGGCCAGCCAGCCCGAGGCCGCCGCAGGCGCCGAGCCGGCGGAGGAGCCGGCCGCGGAGCCGGCCGGGTCGACGGCAGGCAAGAAAGAAGAGGATGTCGTCGAGGCCGACTTCGAGATCGTGGAGGAAGACAAGAAGTAGGACGGTCGGCTTCGGGCCGTTCGGGTCCGGGGGGCGGCCGCCCCCCGGACCTTTTTCTTGCGCCGGTCGGGGATTGGGCGATCGCGCCCGTCCGTTCGCACGATCTTGCGCCAGTGTATCCAATGTTTCATTGTCGGTGCGGTTGGGTGGTGCCGCCCCGTTGTCCGGCCAGTCTTCCTGCCAGTGCCGCCGCTGCGATTCGTTGACCGGACACCCTCGGAGTCACGCGTCCGATCCTCCTCGGTTGTTTCGCGCGGAGGCGGAGTCTCCGAAAACCGAGCATCTCACGATAACGAGCTAGGGCCGCGAGCTCGTCGCGATCAGGTGAACGCGCGACGGGTCGAGTTTCGCTCATATATCAAGGCATTCCGTGGACACGATCGCGATCGAAGCCATCGCGAATCTGACTACGGCGATGAGGTCGCTTCTGCCGCCCACCTCGGATCCGGCACTGGCGATGTCCGTGTTGGTCACGCCGCAGCGCGTCGGGATGACGGGGCTGGGCGGGTACGTCGGCAACCATCCGGCTCCGCAGGGCGAAGTGCACGGCCGACGCATCGCGGCGCGTGTAATCGTCAACGTGGCGGCAACGGATGTGGCGGGCCTCGACCTGGTGATTGCCCGGACGACGCAGGCCGTGATGACGACGGGGCGCGAGGAACTGGCTGCGCTCGGATTCCTGCGGCTCGCATTCGTCGAGCTGGGCCCGCGGCCGACCCCGGCGCCGGGACCGCCCCGGCCCCAGCGGCAGGATCTGACCTTCGACGTTCTCTACGAATTCCTCAAGCTGCCGGACGTTGCAGGCGGAGTTATCGATACGATCCCGCTCGATCTCGAGTCGACGCTCGCGGCCAACGATCCGCGCACGCTGCGCAAAGGCGAGTTCCCCTCCAGCGCCCTGGACGCGTTCGACGTTTTCGATGATCCCGCCGCGACGATCGCTGCGCCATCGAGCTGGTCGTTCGCCGCGGCCGACAACGCGATCACGCAAACGTCCGCGATTCATGGAGGTCCCGAAGGGCCAGCACCGGAAAAGCCGGGCACATCGCTGGTGTTGCGGGCGACACCGACGCGACCCGCCATCACCGACCTTACGATGGCGGCGACCATGCGCAGCGATGCAGTCGGCGGCCTCGGCTTCGTGTTCCGATTCGTGGATCTGGACAATTACAGCTTCGCCATCCTCGACAGCCGCGCGGGATTTCGCCGCATCGCGCGCAAGTCGGGCGGTACGTTCGTCGCGCTCGCGGAGGGCGGCCTGGACGACACGCGAGGATACGCGACCGGCACGTTGATGCGGCTTCGGCTGGTCGCACAGCAGGACGAGGTCCGGCTGGTGCTCGATGGCGAGACGATTCTGGAAGGCCGTGACACTGCGCCGCCGGTTGCCGGTCGCGTTGGGTTCCTGACGCGCAACTGCACCGGCGCGCGTTTTTTCGATCTCACGCTCGTGCGGCTCTGAACCGCGCGTTGCTCCCGCGCGTCCCGGCCGGTGCGCGGCCGGGACGGATGCCCGGAACGGTCGCACGGGCCAGGCGGGACCACCACCCCACTGAGGGAGGCTGCAAATGGCCGAGACCTTCACCCTTTCCGAGCTGGTCGTGCCGGGGACGTACATCCGGGTATCCGCGGAGGCGCTCATCGGCGCGGGCGGCATTTCGACCGGCAACATCGGTATCGTCGGGACGGTGTCGGACCCGGATGCCGACACGCACATCCTGGGCGATTACCGGACGGCGCTCGAAACGTTCGGCCCCTCCGACGCCGCTTCGGCCGGTACGCTGAACCTGACGCGCGCACTCGAGCTCACCTACCGCAACGGCGGGCGCACGGTGTTCGCGCGCGGCCTCGCGACCGGCGCCAACCAGGCCGCGTTCACGGCAGCCTTCGAAGAGATCATCAAGGAAGACGTCAACATCCTGATCGCGCCCGAGCTCCCTACGGCCGATGCGCTGGCCGTGCTCGGCAGTGTGACGGAAACGGCGGAGAATGCCGGGCGCGACTGCATCGCCGTGATCGGCTCGGACGCGACGGCGGTCGCGGACATCCGGTCGCAGGCTCCAACCAACGATCGCATCGTGCTGACGGCGCCGGGGGTCATGGCGTTCGACGCGGCCGCCGACGGCCCGGTCGCCTTGAGCGGAACGTACAGCGCCGCCCCGTTCGCCGGCCTGCTCAGCACGCTGGCGCCGCACCAGAGCCCGACCAACAAGATCCTGCCGGGCGTGGTCCGGCTGGCACGCCGCTTCTCCTATGCGGAGACCATCCAGCTGCTGAACGGCCGCGTCGCCGTGCTCGAGCAGCGGCAAGGTGTGCGCGTCGTGCGCGGCTTGACCAGTGATGACGGCGGCTTCCGGCAGATCACGACACGGCGGATCACGGACTTCGCGAAGGCCGGCATCCGCAAGACGGCCGACCCCTTCATCGGCAAGCTCAACAACCAGCGCGTACGCAAGGCTCTCTACGGCGCACTCGATGGCTTCCTCACGACCATGCTGCTGGACGAGCAGTTGACCGGCTACACGCTCGAGGTCACGGCGTCGCGGCAGGACGAGATCGCCGGGCGCGCGCTCGTGAACGCGGTCATCCGGCCGACGTTCAGCATCGACTTCATCGCGGTCACCCTGGTCCTCGAGTAAGGAGACGGAGATGGCGAACACACGGGTCTATACAGGCGCCGACGGTTCCATCACGCTGTCCCCGACCTCGGGACCGGAAGGCGAGGCGGCGGACGCCGTCATCAGCGGATTCGACACGATCTCGGTCGGACGCGTGCAGAACGTACGCGTCGAGATCCTCGCCGATGTTCGGCCGTATCACGAGATCGGCCAGCGCTATGCGACCGAGCTGCGGCCGGGCAACATCACGGTCCGTGGCACGATCGGCCGCGCCATGATCAACGGCGCGATGCTACGGCTGCTTCTCGGCGAGGCTGCGGACGGGCGGCCACAGGGAAGCTGGCCACAACCGTCCTTCAACATCACGCTGCAGGTCGAGAACGCCGCACAGCCGGGCGTTCGCAATACGCTCACCCTGCATGACGTGCGCATGGATTCCTGGGTCTATGCCATGCCCGAGGACGATTTCGTCGCCGAGTCGATGAGCTTCCAGGCGCAGTTCGCGACCGTCGAGGACGAGGGCTGATGCTGACCGCGGAGGAATTGCTCGCCGGAAGCGGCCTCACCTTCGACATCCGGTTGCCAGCCGAGGTGCTGCAGCCGACGCGGGCCGACGGTGTTCCGGACGAGCGCACGGTGCGGCTTCGCCCGCTGACCGTCGCGGATCTGCAGCTCGTCACGCGTGCGGCCAAGGAGAGCGATTCACTGGTCGCCACGTTGATGGTGCAGCGGGCACTGGTCGATCCCGCCATGACGGTCGCGCAGGTGGCCGGCATGCACGTCGGCCTGCTCGAGTTCCTGCTCGGCGAAGTCATGCGCATCAGTGGCATCGGCGTGTCGGAACCGGAGCTGCGCGCCGCCGTCGAGGCGCCGCTCGCGAAGGCGGCCCACGTGCTGGCCCGGGAGTTCGGCTGGACCCCGCCGCAGGTCAGCGAGCTCACGCTCGGCCAGATTCTGGTGCACCTGCAGTTGCTGCAGGAGCAACGCGCGTGATGGTGCGGGACGAGGGGAGATGGCAGGGCGCGGTGCAGCGCGTGCGCCAACTCATGGCGCGATTGAACGGGCCGGCGCCTCGCGGACTCCGCATCGACCGGGTGGAGTCCGTGTCCGCGCGGTTGGCGCCCCGGCTCGCGGTGCTCGACGTCTCGCCGTTCGACGCGCTTCCGCCTGAGCCGCCGCCCGAGCGGAGCGCCGCGTCGGAACTCGTGCAACGTGCACGTCGCGATTGGGCGGTTCCGCTCGGACCGCCGCCGGCCGCGAAAGCGCCGGCCCATCACGTCGATCCCGCGCCAGCGCGGAACGTGCGCGTGGCGCCGCCCGCGGGCGAGCAACGTTCGCCCTCCCCTCCGATCCTGCCCGTGAGCGCCTCGCCAGCCGTCAGCAAACGCGACAGGCCGCGCGTCAACACGACCGGGACGCCCCCCCAGCGCCCCGAGACGACTGCGCCTGCATTGCCCGTGAAAACGCCGCCGCTCGCGGTTTCGCCCGGACGATCCCGACGGCCGACGCTTCGCGACGTGGATGCGGACAGTGCAGCGCGCGCGTCACGCGTGCCCGTACAACTCGGTCAACTCGCCGAGCGGGCGTTGCGCGCGATCGAAGCACGAGCGGCCAGGCGCCCGGCGCGTCGGCAGGACGAGCCGGCTCGCGAGAGGGACCGCGACACAGCGAAGTCGGCGATCCCGCCGCTGCCGCCTCCGTCTGCGCCGCCCCGTCGGTCCGAGCCGCCGCCGACCGTTGCCCCGCAATCCCTCACGGCCGCGTCCACAGCGATTACGGCGATTCCCGACGTGCGCGCCGCTCAGGATTCGGGTTTGTCACCGGGCGTGTCACGCGTGGCCGGTTCGGCCGCACCGATTCAGGGCGTTCCGTCCCAACGCATCGGCCCGCGCACCGGGCCGGGGTTCGTGCTCGACCCATTCGAAGCGCGTGAGTCCCTCGATGACCAGGATCTGGCGGATCGGATCGGCGACCTGTTGCGCGAACAGGCGAGACGCCAGGGAGTGGATGTGACATGAGAGTGAAGCCTCTGCTCGGCGACTGGGAGATTCCCAACATCGCGGCGCTCGAGACGTTGGAGCGGCGCGACCTGGCCGAGATCGAGATCCCCGGCCGCACTGGCAGCCTGTTCCAGGATCTCGGGTCCGCGCCCGTCCGCATCGTGATTCGCGGCAGCCTCTTTGGCGATGAGAAGCGCAACGAGTTCCTGGAGACCGTGCGCGGCAAGTTCCGGGAGGGCCAGCCCGTCACGTTCGTCGCGGACATCGTGACGGCGACGGAAGTGCAGTACGTACTCATCGAAACGATGCAGTTCGCAGAATCGGGTATCGCACCCGATGAGACGAGCTATTTCCTGCTCCTGCGAGAGAGCCCACCCCCGCCGCCGCCACCCGATCCGCTCGGCGGCCTCGACGCCGGCCTGCTCGACCAGGCGGGCAACCTCCTGGATACGGTGACGGGCGCGCTCGATGCGCTCGACGCGCTCGGCAATATCCCGGAGCTGCAGGATCCGACGCCGCAGCTCGAGGGCGTCGTGGACGGCGTGTCCGCCGCGGTCGACGGCCTGGGCAGCATCGGCTCGACCATCGGCAACCTGTTCGGGGCTGGGGGCTGATCGATGCCGACGGTCTTCGAGCGAATCGACACAGCACTGTCGGGCAACGCGGCGACGGGGGAAGTCGACACGCAGGCGGGTAACCTGCTCGGCGTCGCGACGCTGCTCACGTCGTTGACGGAAACGCCTCCGTCCGAAGTCGGCGACCTGACCGGCCTGTTCGCCAGCCTCTCGCTTCCCGATTTCGCGATCCCCGGTGACTTCGCGCAGCAACTGACACAGATCCAGGCCGCGGTGCCGGCCGACGCGAGCGGCATCGTCGGCGGCGTGCTCGGACAGATCGGCAACGTCGAAACAGAGTTTGCCGGCGCGCTCGCGGCTGCATTGGGCAGCGCGCTCGCTGCATTCGAGCAGGTGCGCGCGCTGACCGATGTTCGACTGTCGTGCGCGCCCGCACCGGCTGGCCTCGATGGTGGCGGCGAAAGTTCGGGCGGCGAGGGCGGCGGCGGAACTGAAGCCGGCGGTGGTGCGGGCGGGGAGGCGCCGGCCGAACAACCGACCGCCGTGGCGGCCGCTGTCCAACAGTCGAACGCGGGCCTCGACCAGCTGCCCGACCCGCTCACCGTGCGAAGCCTGCTGACCTGGGCTCACGACGCGACGCGATTCCCGCGCCTGAATCCGCTCTTCCCCGCCGTGGTCCCGATCGTGGATGACATCCGCGATCCACTGGACACGCTCATCGTCTGGGAATCGAGCACGCCGGCGGAGATCCTGACGCAGATCGAGAGCTCGCTCGATGAGGCGACGACGTTCGTCCGGACCGGCGTGGATGCGACGGTATCACCGCTGCTCGCGGACCTTTCGTCACTCACGACGGCGATTCCCGCGGACGATCTCGAGCGAATCGCCGTTCGTCTGACGACTCGTCTCGCCGAGCTGCGTGCCGCCGTCGCGGCCGGCGACCTGACCGGCACCGGCGCCGCCGTGACCGAGATCAACACGTTGGCCGACGAGTACGATGTGCTTCGGCCGACGCTGGCCGCGCCGCTGGCCGGCGTGCCCGCCCTGCGCACGCGGCTGCTCGAGCTGGCCGGCGACCTGGACATGGGCATGGCGTCCATGGTCACGATCCTCCGGCCGGGTGGCGCTCCGCTCGCGCGCGTGCCTTCACCGGCGGCAGACGCACTCGAGGCGTTGGAGACCTGGCTGACGGGTCTCGGCGACTGGCTCGAGAACATCGCGAACGCGGTCGACCTGTCCGTAATTCAGGAACCAATCGCGACGATCGCCGACGGCGTCCGTGACGTCGCCGAGGGCCTGCAACAGGCGATCATCGGCGTGACCGTCCAGGTCCAATCGATCTTCGCCGAAGCGGAAGCGCTGCTCGATGCGATCGATCCGGCCGCGCTCGAAACTACCGTGCAGGACGCCGTTCAGTCGTTCCGCGACGAACTCGTGTCGAGCATCGATGCGGCCGTGGGTCCGGCCCGCGACGCCGTGCTGGATGCCGTCGCCGCGATCGATACGGCCGTCGATGCGTTCGATCCGGCGCAAATCATCGCGGCGCTGACGGATGCCGTGAATTCGCTCGCTTCGGTGCTGACCGAGGGCGAGGTCGGTGACGCGATCACGCAGATCCGGAGCGTACTCGAGGACGCGGCAACGCAGCTCGAGTCACTCTCGTTCGCGCCCGTCGGCGATACCGTGGTCGATGTTCTCGACGGCGTGACGTCGGCCCTGCGTGCCATCGATCCGGCGCTGCTGCCGGGCCCGGCCGCGTCCGCGCTCCAGGCGGCCGCATCGGTACTGCCACCGGACCTCGAGACCGCGACGAACCCGTTGCTCGACGAATTCGGCGAAATCGTGGATGCGGGCCCCGTGGCCGTACTCGAGCAGATAAGGGATCAGCCCGCGCGCGTGCTGGATGCCGTACGCGCATTCGACCCCGCATCACTCATTGGCGACGACCTGTCCGCGCCGTTCGAGGACATGGTGCGGGCGATGGAGCAGTTCCGGCCGAGCGAGCTGCTCGAGCCGGTCGAGACCGAGCTCGAGTCGCTGAAGGAACGGCTGCGCAGCGCGGCCCGGCCGGGTCTCGCCCTCGCCGCGCTGGAGGGTCCGTTCGAGCAGCTGCGTCAGGCCTTCGATTCGTTCGATCCCGACGCCATCCTCGCACCGATCGATGAGGCTCTCTCCGGTGCAATGGAGCGGCTGCTCGCGATCCTGCCGGTCGACGAGACGTTCGACGTCGTGGATGAGGCGCTGTCCGGCATTCGCCGCGTCATCGAGACGGCGCAGGACACGGTCGCCCTCGTGCGCCGGGTCCGCGAGATGATGAACGGGCTGCTCGACGTGCGGACGCAGCTCGACGACTGGGTAGACGAAGTGCTCGACCGCGTGGACGCGATCGGCGATGCGTCGAGTCTGACGCCCCGCCTGACCGCCCTGGGCAGCGCGCTGGACGATACGACGGCCACGGCCATCGGCTCACGCTTCACGGCCGGCACCGCGACCGCACGCGCGGCGCTCGACCAGGTCGGCGGGCTGAATCGGCTGTCCGCACTGATCGAGGCGCACCGCTCGGTGTCCCGCAGCGCACTCGCGGCACTGCCAGCATCGCCGGACAAGACGGCCGTGACGGCCGCCCTCGATCGATTCGATCCCATGCTACCCGACTTCGGCGCGCCCTACCGCCGGACCGGTGAGCTACGAAGTGCACTCGCGGCCGCAGATACGGAATTGGCTGCGCTCCTTACGGTGTGGGATGACCGGTTCCACGCGGCGGATGGCTCGCTCGATGCGCTCCGTCATGCCGAAGCGACGCCGGCCCAGTTGCGCACCTGGGCGGCAGAGGCGCTCGAAACTCAGTTCGTCCGGCCCGTCGCAGCCGCTCTCGGTGTGCTCGAGCCCGCGCGCCGCGTGCTCGACGTCACGCTGGGCCGGCTGGAAAGCCTGATCACGACACTGACGACGAAGCTGGAGGCGCTACTGCTCGGACCTGGCTCGCTCGGCGGTATCCGGGACGCGCTCGGCAGCATTGTGACGGAATTGCTCGACCTCGACCTCGAGTTCCTGCGCACTTCGGTGCGCAGTCTGTTCGACAACGTCCGTGCCAAACTCGACAACATCAGTCCCGAGCGCCTGGCCGAGGCGTTCGATGCCGCCTTCGACGCGATCCTCGACGCCATCACGATCGACCTGATCCTGCCGCCGGCAGACCTCACGGCCATCGATGACACGTATGAAGCCGTGCTCGACCGCGTCCGCGCGCTCGATCCCGCCGCGATCGTGACCGCCGCCGTACAACCGATCTTCGACGAGACCGTGCTGCCGCTCCTGGAGATGTTCGACCTGTCACCGTTCCTCGACACGATCATCGACGCCCTCGCCACGCTGGACGACGAGCTGCGTGAGGAGCTGGGCCGCGTCAACACCTCGTACAAGGCGATGCTCGCGGCGGTGCCGTCCGGCGGATCGCAGAGCGCCAGCGTGTCCGTGGGGGTGGGATGAGCACGCGGAGGCACGAATGGTGATGGGCGGCGTGCTGGTCCGGCCACAACGCGTGCGGAGGGCGCGTGCCGCCGACCCGAGCACGGCGTTCCTGAGCAGCCTGTTCGACCTGGCCGGCCGCCT
>JBFJPA010000156.1:0-9022 GCA_041617355.1 Longimicrobiales bacterium | reverse complement strand
CCGTTTCGATGCCCGCCGCGACCGTCGTGGGTTCTGGCACCAGCGTCTCCTTGCTCCTCAACGCTTGATTCGAGCCCCGCGGTCTTCCACACGGAAGACCCATGCCGCCAGGCGGCCGGGTCGGATCCGCGTGCGCCACCCCTCGGGCTCGATGTCGTAGCGCGAGCCGAATCCGAGGCTCGCGCCATCAGCCGGACCGGACAGCATGGATCGGGCCCGGTCGCTCCATTTACGCCAGTTTGCCGAACGAAGGTCCACCCACCCGTTCTCGGCCAGGCGCGGATCCGCCGGCGATTGGCCGGGTTCCGGCTCGACGTTGACCTCCGGGCCGCGCAGCATGTGTCCATCGGGCAGGACGATGGGCAGCCCGATCGAGAGCATTCGCACACGCAGGTCGTCGTCGGCCCGGACGAGCTCGGCCGACCGGTCGGCCATCGCGTCCGCATCGAGCGAGGATACGGCCTGCAGATCCGGGTGCAACCGACTGAGCAGCGTCGCCTCGAACAATAGCTTGGACAGCCGCGGCGGCCCGAGGTTCTCGTAGGCGACGGCCTCGATGCCGTGCTCCCGCTCCAGCGCGGACATGCGGTCGAGAGCCGCTTCGCGCAACGCGCCCGCACGATAGGTCGGACCGGACGTCGCACCGTCGAGTGCGCCGACAACGTCGCGGCCCGATGCATGTCCCGTGATCTCGCGGACGGCGTCCGCGGCGATCTCCTCCGGCGTGATGTACTCCATGAGTCCGAGGGCGGTGAGCGCCTCGAACTCCCCGAGGCTGAACTGCCCGTTCTCGCCCGAGTCCAGGTAGACGCCGCCCAGCTTCGCACCGGTCGGCTTCCACGCTTCGCAGCCGACGCGAAACGCGTCGTCCAGCGCGAGTGCGTGGCTCGCGTCCCAGCAGTCGATCGGCTTGCCGCGCCGGTGGACGTCGCCGAACGCGATCCGCTTCCAGCTGATGGCGGCCGTCGGCTTGATCTCCTTGACGGCCGGCGCATCCGGTGTCCGCGCCATCAGGAAGAGCAGCAGCGTGTGCGCGCCCGCCACGCCCGCCTTGGCCAGCAGCATGCGACTGGGACGCTCCTCCGAATGCGTGAACGGCACATTCAGGCCCATTCCGCCGGTCCCCGCCGTACCCACCTTGAGGTACATGCGGGTGCCGGCGCGGCGCATCGCTTCGAGCGCGATCTGCACGTGACGAATGAGCTGCGGCAGGTAGAGCGTCGCGAGGTGACGCTCGATCGCCTCGACGTCCACCGATCCGGAGCGCAGCGCGGCCGCGCTCTGGAAGATGTTCTGATACGCGAATGCCGTCGCCGTATTGATGCAATCGACGATGATGGCGGGCCGGCGTCGCTCCAGCAGGGCACCGAGCGCCGAACGCGAGACGAGGTCCGGGGTCAATTCGCCGAGCAGGTCGTCGAGGAGCGCCGCACGGGCGGACGCGTCGGAGAGCAACGCGTCCCGCGGCCGGTCCTTGAGCTTATCAGGAACGAAAAGATCGCCCCATTCCGCGGCCAGCTTTACGCTCGCGGCGTCCGGTTCGGCGGCCAGTTCGGTGACTGCCGCCTCGGCCTCCTCGCGACGTAGTGCGGAGATCGCCAGAGTGCGGGGCCGGTGCGGAAGCATGGCGCGGGCGACCGCCATGCCGACCAGGCCCGAACCGCCCAGGATGAGAACGTCCCTGCCTTCAATGTCCATGTATGTTCAGTTCGGATCGCGGCTCTGCGGCGAGCCGATTAATCGTCGTTCCGTCTCGGTCAAAACACGCCAGCGCCCCGGCTTCAATCCGGCCAGGCGAATCGGGCCGTAGGCCACGCGCCTCAATCGCTCGACGGGATGTCCCGCCGCGTCGAGCATGCGACGGACTTCGCGGTTTCGCCCCTCACGCAACGCAATGCGCAAACGCGCCCGCCCCTCCTTCGTGGCAGGCAGCCGCTTCACGCGGCTGGCTCGCGCCACGCCGTCCGAGAGCTGCACGCCTGTCAGCAGCCGGTCCAGCGTCCGAGCGTCCGGCTCACCGGTCACGATGACATCATAGACCCGCTCCACACCGAAGCGGGGATGAAGCAGACGGTGCGCTCCGTCACCATCGTTCGTGAGGAGCAGCAGCCCCTCGCTATCCGTGTCCAGCCGTCCCACGTGCAACAGGCGACGGTGCTCGGCGGGCAGCAGGTCGTAGACGGTCCTCCGCCCCTGCGGATCATGGCGCGTCGTGACAAAGCCGATCGGTTTGTACAACGCGACCCAGATCGCGGCAGCGACCACGACCGTCCGACCGTCCACGGCGACGACATCGGTCGCGGGGTCCACGCTCGTGCCCAGGACCGTGACGACCTCGCCGTTGACGCTCACACGGCCGGCACGAATCAAGTCTTCCGCACCTCGGCGAGACGCCAGGCCGGCGCGCGAAAGCAGCTTCTGAAGCCGGACGCGCGCGCTCATCCCTCCCGGGTCGCGGCCGCCTCCGTCTCCGCCTCGTCGTCGGGGTCTTCATCAGACCCGTCCGAGCCCTCCCTAGTGTCGGCCGGTTCGGCTGACTCCGACGCCCGGATCTCTGGCGTGGTCGGGCTGGCAGCGGTCTCGTCGGCAACGACGTCCGCCCGTGGCTCGGGCTCGCCGGGGTGATACTCTTCACCGGCGGCGACGGCGGCCATGGCCTCCTCGGAAATCGGCTCGGGCTCGCCATCTGGCCGATGCTCGATCGCGGTGGCCGGATCGCGCAGCACGACCGGCAGCTCGTCGGGACGGGGCAGATCCTCGAGCGAGCGGAACCCGAAATGCTCGAGGAATTTGCGGGTCGTCCCGTAAAGCATGGGGCGGCCCAGACCTTCGGCACGCGCCACGGGCTCGATCAGGTCGCGGTCCTGAAGCGTGCGTAACACGGCGGCCGACTGGACGCCGCGGATCTCCTCGATCTCGACCCGGCCGAGGGGCTGCCGGTACGCGATGATCGCGAGCACCTCCAGCGCGGGCTACGACAGACGAGTCGTCTGGGGCACCGTCTCCCACTGTTCCAGGACGACGGCGAACTCGGGCCGCGTCAGGATCTGGTAGCCGCCGCCAATCTCCTGGATCTGAAAGGACCGCTCCGTCGCATCGTATTCGCGACGCAACTCGTCGATGACCGCCGTGACCGTGTCCTCATCCAGGCGCTCATCCACACGGGCCAGGTCCGCCGCCGCGAGCGGCGCATCGCTCGCGAACAGCAACGCTTCAATGATCTGCGTCAGGCGCATCCGTCGCGCTTTCCTTCCTGCGATAGAGCCAGAGCGTGCTGAACGGCTCGAGTTGCTGCATTCCGAGTTGCCGGCGCTTCGCCAGTTCCAGACCCGCCATCAGCGTGACCACACCGTGAATCCGTTCGGCGAACGGAGCGACGAGCGCGCGGAACTCGATGCGCTCGAGGCGTCGGAGCGCCTGGGCGATCAGCGCGATCTTGTCTTCCAGCGGGACCAACCGCGATGCGACCCGGTGCTCCGGCGCTTCGAACGTCCGTTCGCCAATGGCCAGACACGCTGCGAGCACTTCATCCCAGACGGTGACCAGCGTCGGTTCGACCTTGGGCCGCTCAAACCGCGGCACGTGGCCGCGCCCGAACTGCCGTCGCCGATCCGCCTCCGCAACCTCGAACCGCTGGGCCGCCTCCCGAAAGTGCTCGTACTCGAGCAGCCGCCGGACCAGCTCCGCCCGTGGATCCTCCAGCACGCCCGCCTCGTCCTCGCGCCGCGGCAGAATCATCTGCGCCTTGATGCGCACGAGCAGGGCGGCCATCTCCAGGAACTCCCCAGCGCGGTCCAGACCCAACCCCTCGATGCCCTCGATCGCGCGCAAGAACTGTTCGGTGATTTGCGCGATCGGGATGTCGAAAATGTCGATGTCCTGCTCGCGGATCAGATGGAGCAGAAGATCCAGCGGGCCCTGAAACCGTTCCAGCTCGACGATGAACGCCCCGTCGTCGAGGACGGCGCCGCCGTTGGCCTCGCTCACGGCGCGACGACGGTCATGCGACGGACGCGCGAAGCCGGGACGATCCTGCTCGGGCGCGGGGAGTCAATCGGGGTCGAAACGCTCGCCTCCATAAGCCGCGAAAGCTAGGTCCGCGCGGCGGGCCGCGCCACCCTGTTCCCATAGGCTCGCCATTGACACTCCAACCCATCGCGACTAGCCTTATAGGCTCAATTACGAGGTCCCAAATTCCGAGTCGGGGAGTTCCTGAGTTGGCGAACACACGCAGTGCTGAAAAGCGAGTCCGTCAGTCCCGCAAGCGTCGCGCAGAGAACCGCGCCCAGCGGTCGCGACTGCGGACGGCCATCAAGAAGGTGATGGCCGCGCGGGACGCCGAAAGCGCT
This sequence comes from Longimicrobiales bacterium, assembly GCA_041617355.1. Lineage (GTDB taxonomy): Bacteria > Gemmatimonadota > Gemmatimonadetes > Longimicrobiales > RSA9 > JBFJPA01. The sequence continues at coordinate 4,673 of JBFJPA010000156.1, read as the reverse complement.
CAGGAGGCGCTCAAGGAGACGTCGGCGATTCTGGACCGGTTCGCTTCGCGGCGGCTGATCCATCCCAACAAGGCGGCGCGCAAGAAGTCGCAGCTCGCGCGCATGGTCAATGGACTGACCACTACCGGCTGACGCCGGCGCCAAGGACCTGCGGGCCCGCCCCCGACGGATTGGGGGCGGGCCCGTTTTCGTTGTGCCTTACTCCTCGGGGAAGGTGCCGAACAGGTCGAGCGCGTCGGACCGGCCCGGCGCGGGCGGCTCCACGTCCGCGGGTGGCTCCTCCGGCTGCCCGACCGGGCGGTGGCGGAAGAAATCGCGGCCGAACGACCGGCTCCACGCGGTCCAGCCGTCGGGGACGGCCTCGAGCAGCGCCTGCGCCTGGTTCATCTTGGCATCCAGGTCGTCCGCGTAATGCAGGATCAGACCTTCGAGGATGCGCGGCTCCCGCGGGCTCTGCCACTCATACCGACCCTGGTGACTGGCGATGAGGTGCTGCAGCAGCAGCAGGCGCTCGGCGGGCAGCGGCACGTGTGCGGCGGCTTCGGCGACCATGTCGAGGCCGAGCAGGATATGGCCGAGCAGCCGGCCCTCATCGCTGTAGGGGAATCCGGGCTGGAGCAGGATCTCGCGGGTCTTGCCGAGATCGTGCAGTAGCGCGGCAGTCAGCAGCAGGTCGCGGTCGATGCCTCCGCCGTAATGCTCGGCGATCCGGTCGCACAAGGTCGTGACCGAAAGCGTGTGCTCCATGAGTCCGCCGACACAGGCGTGGTGGTTGTGCTTGGCGGCGGGCGCCTTCCGAAACGCCTGTCCACTGTCGGAAGTCGGATCGAGGAGCTTCCGCAGCAGGGCGCGCAGCCCGGCTTCCCCGACCGAGGCCACCCGCGCACGCAGCTCCCGCTCCATGGCGGCGGGATCCCGTGGCGCGTGCGGCAGGAAGCGATCCACGTCGGCGGTGTCGATACGGAGCGGCACGATCTCTTCGATCTTGAGCTGACGCTCGCGGTTGAAGATCTCGATCCGGCCGCGTACACCGACGTAGCCGCCCGCGTCGAGCCAGGCATCGACGCGTTCGGCGTCCTCCCAGATTCGGCCTTCCACAGTGCCGTGGGCATCGGCCAGCTGCAACTTGACGTAGGGTTTGTCCTGGCGCGTGCGCAGTCGCTGCACGGATACGACGGAATACGCGGCAATGAGGAGCGCGCCCGCGGGCAGGCTGGCCGCGGCGGGCCAAGGGAACGGACTCGAGCCGATCCAGGCGCGCAGCGAGATCGGCCCTGGCTCGCTCACGCTTCGGGCGGGCAGGGCCCGCGGTCGCGCGCACGATCGAACACGATCCGGCCGCCCACGATGGTCAGCTCGGCGGCGCCGCGCAGTCGGAATCCCGCGAACGGCGAGTTCCGGCTGCGGGACAGGAAACGCTTCGGCTCGACGACCCACGGGATGTCTGTCGCGAACACCGTGACGTCGGCGGCCGCGTCGCGGCGCAGCGTGCCGCCTTGAAGGTTGAACGCGCGCGCCGGTGCGCAGCTCATGCGCTCGACCAGCGTAGGCAACGTGACGACTCCCTTTGCGACCAACTCCGTCAGGGCCAAGCCCAGTGCCGTTTCCAGGCCGACCAGTCCAAAGGGGGCGTCCTCGAAGGCCTGTTCCTTCTCATCATAATGGTGCGGCGCGTGATCGGTCGCGATGACATCGAGCGTGCCGTCGGCGACTCCCGCGATCACGGCCGCCCGGTCCTCGTCCGCGCGCAGCGGCGGATTCACTTTCGCCTCCGTGCGATAGCCGTCGACCGCGTCATCGGTAAGCGTGAAATGATGCGGCGTCGCCTCGGCGGTGACGGGCACGCCGCGCGCTTTCGCTTCGCGGATCATCGCGACGCCACGCCGCGTCGAGACGTGCTGTACGTGCACACGCCCACCTGTCAGCTCGGCGAGGATGAGGTCGCGGGCGATCATGACGTCTTCTGCGGCATTCGGGATTCCCAGCAGACCGAGACGCGTGCAGACCAGGCCGTCGTTCATGGAGCCCCCACGCGAGAGTGCCGGCTCTTCGCAATGACTCGCCACGGGGATACCGAACGTGCGCGTATACGACAGCGCCAGCCGCATCAGGCCGGCGTCGGCTACGGGCCTACCGTCATCCGTGATGGCGACGGCGCCCGACTCGACCATCTCGCCGATCTCCGTAAGACGCTCGCCGCGCTGCCCGACCGAGACCGCGCCCACCGGGTACACCCGCGCGGCCGCCGCGCGCAGCCCTTCCGCGAGCACGAACCCGACGGCCGCCGGGTTGTCGATGGGCGGATCGGTGTTGGGCATCGCGCAGACCGCCGTGAAGCCGCCCGCCACGGCGGCTCGTGCACCGGAGGCGATCGTCTCTTTGTGCTCGCCACCCGGTTCACGCAGGTGCACGTGCACATCAATCAGGCCCGGACACACGATCAAGCCCGCCACGTCGCGAACATCCGCGCCGTCGGGCGCGCCGACGCCACGGCCGACGGCGGCGACACGGCCATCGATCAGGAGCACGTCGGCGACGCCATCCAGGTCGGAGGACGGGTCGATGACGCGACCTCCACGCAGCAGGACCGGACGCGGATCAACCATCATGCTTCGCTGCCTCCGCCTTCTCCGGAGCGCCGCCCGCGAGCAGGTACAGGACGGCCATCCGAACGGCCACGCCGTTGGTGACCTGATCGAGGATTACCGAGTGCGGGCCGTCCGCCACGTCGCTGTCGATCTCGACGCCCCGGTTCATCGGACCTGGGTGCAGGATCAGCAGGTCGCGTGGCGCACGTTCCACGCGCTCGCGAGTCACGCCGAACACGCGGTTGTATTCGCGCACACTCGGTACGAATCCAGCCTGCATCCGCTCCAACTGCAGCCGCAATACGTTCAGGACATCGGCCCACGCGATGGCATCTTCCACGTGAGGGAACAGCGTTACGCCCAGATCGGCGATCCCGGCCGGCAGCAACGTGTGCGGCCCACACACGCCGACCTGCGCACCCAACCGCGTCAACCCCCACACATTCGATCGTGCCACACGCGAATGTAGAATATCGCCGATGATGCAGACCTTCACGCCGTCCAGACTTCCTCTGTGGTCGCGGATGGTGAGCATGTCGAGCAGGGCCTGCGTTGGGTGTTCGTGCCGGCCATCGCCGGCATTGACGACATTCGACGGAATTCGCTCGGCGAGGAAGCGCGCGGCGCCCGACGATGCGTGACGAATCACGACCATGTCGATGCGCATGGCTTCGAGATTCCGCGCGGTGTCGACCAACGTCTCCCCCTTTTGGACGCTGGATCCGGTCGACGCGATGTTCACGGTGTCCGCGGACAGCCGCTTCTCGGCGAACTCGAAGGAGATGCGGGTGCGCGTCGAGGCCTCGAAGAAGAGGTTGACGATCGTCTTGCCGCGCAGGACCGGCACTTTCTTGATCGGGCGCTCGCTGATCTCCTTGAAATGCTCGGCCGTATCGAGAATGGCGCGCAACTGCGCGGCCTCCAGGTTGGCCAGGCCGATCAGGTCTTTCCCGAGGAACGTGGCGGGCGGCATCACGCACTCGCCCCGCCGCTGACGAGCTCGACGCCGAGGCGGCCATCGATCTCGGGGACCAGCACCTCGACGCGCTGCTGGTTCGTCACACTGAACGTGCGGCCCACAATGTCCGGCTGGATGGGCAGCTCGCGGCCGCCACGATCGACCAGCACGCAAAGCAGAATTCGAGCGGGACGTCCGAAGTCCGCGAGCTCATCGAGTGCGGCGCGGGCCGTCCGGCCCGTGTAACACACGTCATCGACGATCACGACGGTGCACGCGTCGATGCCGCCCGAGGGCAGACGCGTCTCGCCGAGGAGCGGACGCGGACCGATTGTCGTCAGGTCATCGCGATAGAGGGTGATGTCCAGGCTGCCGGCCGGAGGGCGCTGACCGTCCGCGCGTTCGATCTCATCGGCCAGCCGGCTGGCCAATTGTACGCCGCGACGTTGGATCCCGACGAGCGACAGGCCGGCCACGCCACGGTTCCGCTCGACGATCTCCCGGGCCATACGGGCGAGCACACGCGCAACATCGTGCTCGTCCATCAGGAGTTGTCGCTCTGCGTCGGCCATGTCTCGGGCTGTTTCCTCGCTCGTGGTCGGGCGGAACGTTACCCGCCGCCGCCGGGGGTGTCAACGACGGGTCGGGTCTGCAGCATGCGCGGACGGGCCGGCTTTACACCCGCCCGTGCGCGGCCGTAGCTTCGGCGCTCCTCAACGGCAGCGCGATCCGCCCACGAGCGGCGCGCCGTCGTTTCCTGGATTCGCACGGCCGACGGCAAAATGAACGTTCCCATCGATCCCGGCTGGCTCAGCCTGCTGCCGCCGGTGGTAGCCATCGTTCTCGCGCTCGCCTTTCGCGAGGTCGTCCTGTCCCTGTTCGCGGGCGTCTGGCTCGGCGCGCTGCTGTTGAACGAGTGGAACCCCGCCGCCGCCACGTTGCGGGCGATCGACGAGTTCGCGCTCGGTGCGTTGACCGGCGATGCCGACCACGTCGCCATCATCGTCTTCTCGCTGATGCTCGGTGGCATGGTCGGCGTGATGAGTCGGAGCGGCGGCACGCGAGGAATCGTCGAGGCGTTACGGCCACTGGCGACGACGGCGCGCCGCGGTCAGTTCTTCTCGTGG
>JBFJPA010000155.1:0-9049 GCA_041617355.1 Longimicrobiales bacterium | reverse complement strand
GAAAGTCCCGGACCCGTCCAGCGTGCGGCCCACTGTGCGCGTGGCGGGAGCCGGAGCGGCTGCCCCGGTCCTTCCCGTTCGCAAGGCGCCGGCAGCCGCGGCCGCAACGATGACGAACGGGAAGGAGACGTGGAAAACGAACAAGGCGATGAACGCGAGCAGAGCGACGGTGAGGTGAAAGCGCGTCGCCAGCGCGCGCGACCGGAGCCGCCACACGGCGTGCAGCACAATGGCGAGCACAGCCGGCTTCAGCCCGTAGAACAGCGCGCCGACAGCCGCGCTGTCGCCGAACGACGCGTAGACCAGGCTCAGCGCGAGAATCGACACGAAGCCTGGTAAGACGAATAGCCACCCCGCGACCAGACCGCCGCGCACGCCGTGGAGCTTCCAACCCAGGTAGGTCGCGAGCTGCTGCGCTTCCGGTCCGGGGAGCAGCATGCAGAAGCTGAGCGCGCGCAGGAAGCTCTGCTCGTCGACCCACCGCTTTTCATCCACGGCGACGCGATGCAACACCGCAATCTGACCGGCCGGACCGCCGAAGCTGTGGACCGCCACCCGCACCCAGGCCCGAACGGCCTCGCCGAACGGGACCTCCGCTCCCGCCTCGGCTGCGCTCCCACCTTCAGGCCCGGTTCCGCGTGCGTTCACGCGTCGAGCCCGCGGAAGTGCGCGTACAGGCCATCGAACACACGTGCGCCCGATGTCAGCCGATCCTCATCACGCGCATGCACGGCCGCGATGCCACGGATCACGCTCGCGATGCCCGGCGCTTCCGACCGCCCGAATCGGCCATCCTTGCAGTCGATGTCGTGCACGATCTCGCCGATCGCAGCCAGCGCGGCATCGTCCAGCCCGAACCGAAAAAGCAGCGTCTCGAAGGTGCAGCGGTCGCCTTCGTGAGTGAAGCCACTTTCGAACAAGTCGAATCCCAGCTCGCCTTCGGCGGGCGCTGCGGCATCGACCGAGAGAAACCGGAAGCTCGCTTCACGATCGATGAACCGGCGGATCAGCCAGGCGCTCGCAATGCGATCGATGAAGACACCGCTCCGCGTGACCCACACCGCCGCCTGCGGCCGCTCCGTCACCAGAGCGGAGCGCTCCGAGGCCAGATCCAGTCGCGATTCCGCGAGCCCGAGCGCGTGCTCCGCCGCCGCCCTGGCGCCGCTCTGGAAATGATCCCGTGCCACGATCTCCTCCAGCCTTCGCCGCAGGCGCTGCACGTCCGCCCGGTTCACACCGCCGGCCAGGAGCGTGCGGGCATCTCCCGCGAGGTCCTCGTATTCCGCGCTGCGCTCGGCCTCGAACAGTCCCTCCACCTCGGCATCCGTTGCCCCCTCGAGGAACTGGACCGCCGCCACCGTCGCATCGCCGCCACCATCCACGATCTCACGGCGCAGCCAGTGGAAATCCTCTCGCGCGTCGTCCGTGTCCGGTAGCACGTAAACCGAGTTCTTCAAGGCGACCGAACCCAGCCCCTTCAGTCGTCTGGAAACCTTGACCCGCAGGTAGGCGGGCTCGGCCGGGATCTGATGGATGAGCAGCAGCCAGGCCGCCGCGCGCACGCTGGCAGATGATGGGTCCTCTTGCGGCTGCGATACAGTTGTATCATCCATTGACACAACCGTATCTCTACCCCTGCACCTGCGCAAGGCTGGTCTGATGGCGGTTCGAGTGCTGAACGCTGACGACGTCGCCGATCTGCTGGATGAGGCGAGCTGCATCGAGGCGGTGGAAGGGGCCTTCCGCGAGCTGGGCGAGGGTCGTGCGGGCGAACCGGTCGTGGCGGGTCTGCACGTCGCGGGTGGGGGCTTCCACATCAAGGCCGGCATGCTGGAGGCCGGGCGCGCGTACTTCGCGGCGAAGACGAACGCGAACTTCCCGGAGAATGGCCGACACGGATTGCCGACCATTCAGGGGGTGCTGCTGCTGTTCGACGCGGAGCGAGGGATCCCTCTGGCGGTGATGGACGCGGCGGAGGTGACGGTTCGGCGAACGGCGGCGGCGACGGCGGTGGCGGCGCGCTACCTGTCGCGCGCGGACGCGGCCGTTGCCATGGTTTGGGGGTGCGGCGTGCAGGGCCGGGCCCAGATCCGAGCGTTGACGCACGTGCTGCCGCTGGAGCGGGTGCACGCCTTCGATCGCGATCCGTCCGCGGCGGAACGGTTCGCGGGGGAGATGTCGGAGGAGCTCGGGCTGGACGTGCGGGCGGTGACCGACCCGCGCCGGCACGCGCGCGCGAGCGATGTATGTGTGACTTGCACGCCATCGCGGGACTACCTGCTCGATGCGGACGATGTCCGAAGCGGCGTCTTCGTGGCGGGCGTCGGCGCGGACAGCGAGGACAAGCGCGAGCTGGCACCCGGCCTGCTGGCGCGCGGCAAGCTCGTCGTGGACGTGTTGGAGCAATGCGCGACGATCGGCGATTTGCACCACGCGCTGGAAGCCGGCGTGCTGACGCGCGACTCCGTGCATGCATCGCTGGGTGAGGTCGTTGCGGGTCGACGCGCGGGACGGACGCAGGCCGACGAAATCACGATCTTCGATTCGACCGGGATGGCGCTCCAGGATGTTGCGGCTGCGGCGCTCATCTACGAGCGAGCCGAGGCGAGCGGGCGAGGATTCGAGTATCCGCTGTCCGGCAATCCCGATCGACAATAGCCGACGCGATGTCGGCCGGACCGATCATTTCCATGGTCGGGATTCGTCTCATCCGGGGTGGGAGCGGCGATCGCTCCCACGAGCAACCGCGTGCCAATCGGCGCGCACGGACCGGGAGACGATGCCGTGAGCGAAAAGCAGCAGCTACTGGAGACGTTCGAGCAAGAGTTCGCGCGTACCGAACGGGTGATCGGGGCGTATCCGAGCGCGGGTGCCGAATACCGCCCGCACGAGCGATCGGCCTCGGCGCGAGAGTTGGTGTGGACCCTCGCGTCGGGCTATCGGGCCCTGACGGATTTCGTGTTGAGCGAGGCGGATGCGTTCGCACCGGCGCCGCAGCCGCCGCCGGCGAGCTGGACGGCGGTCGTCGATGGGCTGGCCAGTGCACACTCTCGTTTCGTCCGCGAGCTCGGCGACATGCCGGACGATCGACTGCGCGCACCGATCCGGGCGCCCGTCGGTCCGAACGAAGCGGTCGACGTGCCTCGGGCAAAGCTTCTGTGGCTGATTCTGATGGACCAGGTCCACCACCGCGGGCAGCTGTCGGTCTACTTGCGCCTCGCGGGCGGCCGCGTACCGTCGATCTACGGACCGAGCGCGGACGAGCCGTGGTGATCGAACCCCAAATCAGCCCGATGCGCCGAGTTCGGAGGGCAGGCCGAAGCGTGGAAAGAGCGTCGGGTCCATGAACGCGTGAATCTCCGCGATGCGACCGGCACGTGTGGTGAGCACGAGGATCGCCTGCGCTTTGTGCGCGCCCGCGTCGCGCAGGTAGATGCCGAAGGCTGGCTGCAAATTGGCGGCAGTGGGCAGCAGCCGCACCGTGCCGGCAGCATCGTTGGAGAACAGCGTCGAGGCGAGGAAGTCACGGAAGGCGCCGCGGTCGTGGAACCAGAGTGCGTCCGGCGGCATGGTGACCACCACGTCTTCGGTCAGGAGTTGTACGAGGGCGTCCAGGTCGGCGCTTTCCCATGCGCGGACGAAGCGATCGAGCAGCTGTTGCTGTACGTGATCGGGCGTATGCAGATCGAACTCGGGCCGCCCGCGGGGAAAGCGGTCGCGGAGGGCTCGCCTCGCCCGGTGCAATGCGCTGTTCGTGGATGCGACCGTAACGCTCATGGCGCCGGCGGCGTCGGCCGCCGAGAAGCCGAGCACGTCGCGCAGGATCAGCGCGGCACGCTGGCGCGGCGGCAGTGTCTGGAGCATGGCCAGGAACGCGAGCGAGATGGTTTCGCGCAACGTGAGAGCGGCAAGCGGATCGGCCTGACGGTCGAGCCCGGAATCCGGGAACGGCTCCAGCCAGATCACGTCGTGGACGATTCGGGGAGGCTCGGTGCCGTCGCGAGTGGGCGGACCGAATTCACTGGGCAGCATGCGCCGTCGGCGCCGGCGAACGGCATCGATGCAGACGTTGGTCGCTATGCGGTAGAGCCAGGCCCGCACGCTACCGTGCCCCTCGTATGTCGCGCGCTGCCGCCAGGCTCGCAGGAATGTCTCCTGAACGGCGTCTTCGGCGTCGTGCAGCGAGCCGAGCATGCGGTAGCAATACGCCTGCAACTCGCGACGGTGCGCCTCGGCGGCGGTCTCGAGATCGACGGGGAGGGGCGGAGCGCCGATGCTCATGGGGCCGACGAATCACTCCGCGGAGGAGCGATCTCCTTGCGACGGGCCGCCCGTGCGCCGTAGGCCGCGGACCAAACGGGTACCGCGCGGAATCGGGCAGCGTGACCCCCGAAATCTGATAACGGCCGGTTCGGACTGGCAAGACGGGAGTGGCCGCTTCGCCCCACCCGGCGAGGCGCCTGTTGGCGCGGACGGGGCTCGGGCGTCTCATCTGCGAGGACGGACACGAGGGCGGCCGCGGCCGCCGTGAACGGATATCTGGAGTCACGACCATGGTGAAGATCGGACTGCGCGCGTCGTCGCCGCTCCTGCTCCTGTTGGGGATCGGATGGGGGTGCGCTCTTTCGAGCCCGTTCGGTGGCGACGAGCAACAGGGCGGTGAGATCGAGATCGTGCTCGCGCCGGGCGAGGACGCGAGGCCTGACGCGATTCTGACGTTGCTGTTCAGCGCCGTCGCAAAAGAATCGCGGTGTCCCACCGGGTATCAGTGCATCCTGCCGGGTAACGCGGAGGTTCGGATCGGCCTGACCCTCGGCAAGGGGCCGACGCACGAGTTCACCTTGAATACGAACGCGCCGGATGGGCCGACGCGGGTCGAGTTCGGCGGATACACGGTCACGCTCAAGCAACTCGCGCCGTACCCACAGGGCGAGCAGCGCATCGAGCCGAAGGACTACCGGGCGCGTTTCGAGGTCTCGCCCCGCCGGTGAGACCGCCGCCGCGTCGGCACAGGGGAGGCGAGAATCCAGTCGATCCGAAAGCAACTCCCGAGCGCTCTGTTCATTCTGACGCTGAGCGCATGTTCGGCGGCGGATCCGAACGAGGCGATCGAGGCGTTTCCGTTTGCCACGGCCGTGCCCGATTGCGGACCGGCCGACGGCCCGGCCGTCACGGTCTACCTGACCCGGTCGCCGGTCGATTCCGTGATGGCGGCGAGGTTCGAGGAGCCCACGCGGCCGTACGTCCGGATGTCATTCTATGACGCACCTGCGCGGCTGAACGGTCGGCGCTTCCCGGTTCGACGGGAGCCGGGATGGGGCTGGGTCGAGCTCTGTCAGACGGGTGGAGACTGCGCGCCCTACGTGGACGGTTGGGTGCGGCTCGAGGCCGTGGGACCCGGGCTCGGAATTCGAGGCGAGCTCTCCATCGACGGGCCGCGAGCCGGCACTCTGCGTGGCGGATTCGAAGGGGCCTGGTGGGATCGCCGCATGCTCTGCGGCTGAGCGGCGATCCCGCCCGTTGGTTTACCGGTTCACTGCCAGGTCCACCATCCCCGCGTCGAGACGAACGGTCCCGCCCGACGGTTGCAGCACCGCTTCCAACCGGTAACGGCCATTGGGCAGATTCGCGCCGAGGATCTCGCGCGCGTCCGTCCGCGTGTCGAAGGAGCGCGATGCGCCGGCCGGCAGCTCGACTTCGACCAGAGCCTGCGTGCAACCGACGACGTCGGCCTGGTTCCAGACCTGCTGGTTGTCTCGAAACGCCCGCAGCAGGACAACACAGCCGTTGGGAAAGACCAGTGTCGTGGCAGAGCCCGTCGTGTTGCGAATCGTCACGGTCGTCGCGATCTGGACGGGGAAACTCTCCATGACGCGCGTCGTCGCCTTGTATTCGATTCCGTTCTCGATGATGAGCGAAGCGCGATCGCCCGGTTCTGATGGGGAGTTCGCGCCGGCACAGGCAGCGCCAAGACCGAGGGCCAGAAGGACAAGCGTTCGGGGCATTGCAGAAAACCTCCACGTGAGCGTTGGATCTGCCTCACGAACGCGCGAGGCTGGTCGCGACAACGCCCGTCGAACCGCGGACTGCTCGCGCGGGCAGACAAGACCCGGCGCAGTGGCGAGAATCGCCTGAGATAGGGTAATGGTTCGGCGTGAACCGGGACATGCCGGCCTGGTGCCTCAGGGCGAAGGCCGAGTCGGGGCTGGCCCGGTCGCCGCCTGCCCCGGGGGTGCCGGCAGCCCGGACCCCGGAAGCTCGCTTCGCGTGGGACCTGGTCGGGCCGCTCCATTCTCGTGGTACGGACGCACGGATGGTGTACGCCGGAGCGGTACCACACGCGCGGCCGATGACACGCGGTCATCGGTCAAAGGCGGAACCCCAGCCCCACACGCAGAATCCACGCGCGGTTCTTGAGGTCGCCGATCGCATCGTCGGCGTCGTTAATGGCGTTGAAGCCGACTTCATAACGGGCGTCGCCGGACAGGACGAGGCCGCCGAGCAACAGCTCGAGATCGATGCCGAAGATCCCCGAGAAATCCTCTTCTTCGGCGATCCGTACGGCGATGATATCGTCGCACGATGTACCGTCGACCTCGCAACGCAACCGGAACCCGTAACCGACGCCGGCAAACGCAGACGGCCGCGCGAAGCCGAGTGGCAGGCCCAGCTTGGCCACGATGGCGGGCTGCACGTAAGCGGCATCGAATTCGCCGGCGCCCGGCAAACCGGAGAGATCGAAGCCCTTGGACGTATAGTTGATCTCCGGCTGTACGGCGAGCATCCCCTGTCCGAGTGTGACGTAGAGGCCGGCCGCGAAACCGGTGCGATTCCCCGAGTCGAACGTGTCCTCCAGCCCGTTGATGTTCGCGACGGACACGCCGCCCTTGATGCCGAAGAGAGGACCGTCCTGCGCCGCGACGGGTAGCGCCCCGGCGAAGAGGGCGAGAAGAAACAAGATGCCCGGGAACGATGTCCGCATGTGCTGCTCCGTGCGTTGAAGAAACCGTGACTCTCGCGTTCGGTCGGAAGGTGCATCCAGACGTGGCGCCCGACCCCGAAGGATAAACAAAACGCCGCACGCGCTGCAGCGGCCGGGTCGGCGGGTCCTGTCCAGCGTTGACGGTTCGACGCGCGGCAGCATCTTCCCGCGTGTGACCTATCTCAGGTTCCACCTCGTTTTCATGGTACCAGCGATCGCGGTTCTTGCCCTGCTGGTCCTGCTGCGGCGGCCGCGACCCGATTCGCGCGCGTGGTGGAGCCTCGCGGCGCTGTCCGGCCTGGCGCTCACGTACACGACCGGGTGGGACAACTATCTCGTGAGCCGCGGCGTGTGGTCGTACGGTCCCGACCGCGTCCTGGGCACGATCGGGTGGGTGCCCGTCGAGGAGTACCTCTTCTTCCTGCTGCAGCCCGTGCTCACAGGTCTGTGGCTGTACGTCGTACTGGGCGATGGAGCGCAATACCGTCGCGAACCACCGGCGCCGGGCGCCGGACATCTGCCGACCGCAGTATGGCTCGTCGCGACGGCGGGCGGATTCGTCATGCTCGGGTTCGATGCGACGACCTATCTCGGATTGATCCTGGCGTGGGCGGCGCCGGTGCTCGCGGTACAATGGGTCTTCGCCGGCCCGGTCTTGCGGCGCATGGGCGGGCGTGCCGTGACGGCCATCGCTCTGCCGACCGCCTATCTGTGGGTCGCCGATGCGTTCGCGATCCGCAACGGCATCTGGAGCATTTCGTCCCGATACACGACGGGCTTCGCGCCGCTGGGCCTGCCCATCGAGGAAGCGACGTTTTTCCTGCTCACGAACGTGCTCGTCGTGCAGGGCCTGGTCATGTTCCTGTTCCCGCGACAGCCGGCGCGGGATGCGGCGCTCGCGACGTGAGCGCCGATTACGATGTCATCGTCGTCGGCGCGGGGCACAACGGCCTCATCGCTGCCGCGTACCTGGCGCGCGCCGGTTACCGTGTCGCCGTCTTCGAGCGACGCGCGATCGTGGGGGGCGCCGTGTCGACGCAGGAGATCGTGCCGGGATATCGGTTCGATCTTGGCGGCAGCGCACACATCCTGATTCGCCTGACGCCCATCATTGCCGAGTTGAATCTCGCGGTCCACGGTCTCGAGTACATCGAGCTGGACCCGCTGTTCTTCGCGCCGTTTCCCGATGGCGATGCCCTGTACTTCTGGCGTGATGAGGACCGTACCTGCGAGGAGCTGGAGCGGAAGTTCCCGGGAGAAGGCGACGCGTACCGTCGCTTTCTGAACGACTGGCGACCCTTCGCGCGTCTCGTCAAGGAAGCCTTCCTCGCGGTGCCGAGCCCGTTCGAGCTGGGTCGTCGATTCGTGCTGGGCCGGCCATTCGGGAAAGAGTGGCCGCGCTTCCTCGGCCGCATCCTGAGACCCTACGGCGAACTGGTCGACGAATACTTTCGCGAGGAAAAGCTGAAGAGCGCGCTCGTGTGGATGGCGGCGCAATCGGGGCCGCCGCCGACCGAGCCTGTCTCCGCGCCGTTCGTCGCGTGGCAGCCGCTCTACCACGAAGGTGGCATCGCGCGACCGCGGGGCGGATCCGGCATGTTGTCGGAGGCGCTGCGCCGCTGCGTCGAAGCGCACGGCGGATCCGTCCACACCTCGTCGCCGGTCTCGCGCATCCTCGTGCGCCGAGGACGTGCGCAGGGCGTTGAGGTCGGGGGCTCCGCGTACACGGCACGCGCCGTCCTGGCCGCGACACACGCGCGCGAAACGTTCGACCGGCTGCTGCCGAAGGAGCACCGTCCTGGCGGCGCGGATCGCATGCAGGTGGGCAATGGCTTCGGCGCGGTGCTGCGTCTGGCCCTCGACGGCCCCGTTCGGTACACGGCGGCGCCCGGCAGCGAGGCGCGTCGCGCGCTCCAGCTCCTCTGCAGGGACCGGCGCCAGATCCTCGCTGCGTACGCGGATTTTCTGCGTGGCCAACCCGCACGCGATCCGCCGCTCGTGGCCATGACCTTCAGTGCGGTGGATGACTCGCTCGCGCCTGCGGGTGGCGAAGTGTTGTGGCTCTGG